>JASHUS010000169.1 GCA_030039865.1 Thermoplasmata archaeon | reverse complement strand
GTCCGGCGCGGGACCCCGGACCAGGTGGCGTGCGCCCCGACTGTCGGTCTCCTCGCCGACCGCGGCGACGACCCGGTACTCGCCGGGCCCCCGGTGCTCCGATCCGGCGAGGAGGGCCGCGATCAGAGGGCCCTTGGCGTCCACCACGCCGCGTCCCCGCAGTCGGCCCCCGCTCCGACGTACCGGCAGCCTCCCGTCCACCGTGTCGATGTGCCCGAGATACAGGATGCGCGGCCGACCGGCGCCGCGCCGAGCGACGCCGTTGCCGGCCGCGTCGATCGAGGTCGTGTAGCCGAGGCCCCCGGCGATCCGGACGAACTCCCGCACCGCGCTCGCCTCCCGGCCTGATGGGCTGTACCGGCGCACGAGGCGCTCGGCAAGGTCGAGATCATCCACGGGCGATCTCCTCGGCGATGGCGTCGAGGGCCGCGTCCCAATCCGGCTCCGCGATCGTGAGCGGGGGCAGGAGCCGAAGCACAGTCGCGCCGGCCGGGATCGCGAGAAACCCCCGCCCCTGGAGCGCGGCGAGGTACGGCACCACCTTCGTGCGGGCCTCGATCCCGATCAGCAGTCCGAGCCCCCGGACCTCCCGCACCTTGTGCTCGGGCAGTGACCCGAGTCGATTCCGCGCGCGCTCCCCCAAGCGGTCGGCCCGCGCGGCCAGGCGCTCCCGCACGACGAAGTCCAACGCGGCCGATCCGGCCGCGCACGCCAGCGGATTTCCGCCGAACGTCGAGTGGTGCGAGCCACGGAATCGGCCCGCGACCTCTTCGGTCGTCACGGTCGCTCCGATCGGGACGCCGCCCGCCAGTGACTTCGCCAAGAGCAGGATATCCGGCGTGACCCCCCAGCGTTCGAACGCGAAGAGGCGGCCCGTGCGGGCGATGCCCGTCTGGACCTCGTCGAACGCCAGGAGGGCCCCGGCGCGCTGACTGATCGCGCGCGCGGCGCGGAGGAACTCGGGGGACGCGACGTGCACTCCTCCCTCACCTTGGACAGGCTCGAGGAGCACGAGCGCGGTCGACTCGTCGACCGCCGCCTCGAGCGCGGGAACGTCGTTGAACGGTACATGTACGAACCCGGGGACCAGCGGTTCGAACGGCTCCCGCAGCTCGCGGCGCCATGTGGCGCTCAACGCGCCCATCGTACGTCCGTGGAACCCGCGTAGGGCGGCGACGATCTTCGTTCGCCCGGTCGCGGAACGCGCGATCTTCAGCCCTGCTTCGACCGCCTCGGTGCCGGAGTTCGACAGGAAGACGCGGGCGAACGAGGCAGGGAGCAGGGCCAACAGCTTCTCGAGGAATGCCGAGCGTACCGGATTCGCGTAGCCGCTGCCGAGATGGACGAGCGTACTCGCTTGCGCCGCGATGGCACGCGCAATCTCGGGGTTCCCCGACCCGAGGCTACCGGCCCCGTGCGTCGCGCCGAGATCGACGTACCGGCGACCCTTCGCGTCGAAGAGATACGCCCCCTCGCCGCGGACGATCTCGACTCGGCCGGTATCGGGCGCGCCAAACTCGTGGCCTTTGGGTGACGGCGCGGCGATCATTCGAACACCGTCCCGTCGCCGGCGAGCGCGCGCTCGATCGGTCGATCGCCCTGGGAACTCGCGATTACGACCCGGCGCACGCCTCCCTCGAGGGCCTCGCGCGCGGCGACGAGCTTCTTGCGCATCCGGCCCTCCGCGAGGTCGACCGCGGCCGGGAGCTCGCTGCGAGGGACTCGGTCGATCCTCGTCGATCCGTCGTTCTTGTCCCGAAGCAGGCCCGGCACGTTGGTGAGGAGAACGAGTGTCGGCGCGCCGAGCGCGATCGCCACGTGCGCCGCGACCCGGTCCGCGTCCACGTTGACGATCTCGCCGTCGGCGGTCACCGCCGGCGGGCCCACGACGGGCAGGATCCCGGCCGCGAGCAGCATTCGCAGCGGCTCCGCGTCGACGCGCTCGATTGAACCGGACCGGTCATCCGCGAGCCGGAGGACGCGTCCCTCGCGGACCTCGCGGGCGCCTTCCTTTCGGCGGGCCCGGACGATCCCTGCGTCCACGCCCGACAGTCCCGCCGCGCGAACGCCGCGTCGGGCGAGGCCCGCGACCAGCTCCGTCTGGATCCGACCCGCGAGCGCGAGGACGACGACCTCGAGGTGCGCCGCATCGCACCGGCGGGAAACGACCCCGCTCGGGGACCTGTAGTACTCCGAGGGTCGACCCAGCGCGTCGCCGAGCCGGTCGACCTCGGCCGAGCCGCCGTGGGCGAGCACGGAGTCGGGCCGGTGCGCGAGGTCGGAGAGCACTCCGTCCGTCCCGTTCCCCGAGGCTCCGCCGATCTTGACCACGAGCGTCACGTGCGCCTCCTAGATAGGATGGAGTCCGAGGAAGTCGAGCCCGGTCGTTTCCGGCGCGCCGGCGCGGATGTTGAAGCACTGGACTGCGTTGCCCGCGGCCCCTTTCACCAGATTGTCGAGGGCGGCGAACGTGACCACCCGGCCGGCGTGCGGATCGGTGGCGAACCCGACGTCGCAGAAGTTCGTGCCGGCGAGGATCTTCGGCTCCGGCTCCCGAAAATGGCCGTCCGACTCGTGGACGATGCGGACGAACGGCTCCGAGCCATATACCGCTCGGAACCCACGCCAGAGTTCCTTGTCGTCGACGGCCCGGGTGACGAACGCGTGGGCGGTGGCGAGGACGCCGCGGACGGCCTCGACCGCGTGGCATGAAAGGGCGACCGTGAGGCCGGTCTCCTGCTCGATCTCGGCCGTGTGGCGATGGCCGGCGGGCGCGTACGCTCGCATCACGCCCGAACGTTCCGCGTGGACCCCCGCGGGACCCGCGTCGCGGCCGCTCGCGGAGGAGCCGGTCTTGGCGTCGACCACCACCGGACGCTCGTCGAGGATCCCCATCGCGACAAGCGGCCGAAGCGCGAGGAT
>JASHUS010000168.1 GCA_030039865.1 Thermoplasmata archaeon | reverse complement strand
GTCGATGGCGGGAGCGGACGTGCCGGTCGCTGCGGTCGAGATCAAGCGTCGGCTCGGCACCCTCCGCTACGCGACCGATTCGAAGGACCACGCCCACATCACCGTCAAGCCCGCCATCTGCGCGCGCTGTCCCCATTCCCGCTGCACGTTCGTCTGCCCCGCCAAGTGCTACGAGCGAATCGACGGGAAGCTCGTCTTCCGCTACGAGGACTGCGTCGAGTGCGGGGCGTGCGACATCGCCTGCGACCAGGGCTCGGTCACGTGGAACCTGCCCCGCGGACCGTACGGCGTGCGCTACGCCTACGGCTGATCGCGCGCCGGAGCGGCCGGCGCCGCACCGGGGGACCGTCCCGCCGGCGCGAACGTGACCCGATAGTTCCCGACGAAGCCGATCACGCTGCCCGCGATGATCCCGACCCCCTGCGCAAAGAGGGGCGCGACGTAGTACGCGAGGCCGAAGAGCACCGCCTCGTTCACCGCCAGCGAGCCGAGCGAGACCCCGTAGTAGAGCCCGAGCCGACGGCCGAGCGGGTGGCGGTGCCCGAGGCTCGTCCGGAACGTCCAGCGGTTGTTGAGGAAGAAGTTCCAGAGGGTCGCGACGACGAACGCGACCGCGCTCGCGAGGAAGTCGTCGAGCGGGTTGATGGCCCGGCTCGTCGCGCTATGGAGGAGGCTCGCCCCGAGCTGGAGCGTGGGGGTGGGGGAGATCGCGTCGAGGGTCAACGCGAAGACGACCAGGTTCACGACGACCCCGGTCAGGCCGACCACGAGGAACTTCCCGTACTTCGCCAGGAACTCCGAGCGGGCCGGGCCAGGATCGGGCATTCGGGACGGTCCTTCCGGGGCCGCGTACCTCGCTCCTCCCATCAAGCTGACTGGGTCGGGAGCGGGGGTCCGCACCCCCCACCGACCTTCCTGTCGACGCGCAGCTTAAAACACCCCCGGACGGCATTTCGGGCGGGAGTACCGTACGACGCCGACCGCGCCCTCGACCGAGGGTCCCATCCTGTTCCCGTACCGGGTACGCCCCGGCCAGGACGCCATCCTGCGCGAGGTCACGACGCTCACGAACCTCGGCGGTCCGCTCCTCGTGAACGCGCCGACGGGGAGCGGCAAGACGGTCGCGGTGCTCGCGCCGATGATCGAGCACGCCGAGGCCGCGGACCACAAGATCCTCTACCTGGTCCGCACGCACTCCCAGGAGGTCCAGGTCATCCAGGAGGTCCGCGCGATCGAGCACCGGCTCGACCATCCGATCCTCGCGGTCGGCCTCGCGGGCCGGGCGCGACGCTGCTTCCTGCTCGAGAACGTCTCCGAGATCAAGGGCGCGACCGCGGAGGAGCACGGGAAGCTGTGCGCCGACCGCAAGCGGGCGACCGAGCGGGCGATGAACGGCGAGGCCCCGCTCGCCCCCCCGCCCGACCTGCCCGAGGGCGGGGAGATCGACCTCGCCGACCTGGACGGTTGCCCGTACTACGCGCGGGTACTCCAGGCGGACCTCGACGGACTCGCCGAGCGGTTCCGGGCCAAGCTCCCGACCCCGGGCGAGTTCGAGATGTACGCCCGCGAGGAGAATCTCTGCGCCTACGAGCTCGCGAAGCGCCTCCTGCCCGACGCGCGGGTCGTCACCGCCCCCTACGCCTTCTTCTTCCACCCGCACATCCGTCGCGCGCTCCTCGACTGGATGCGGATCGGGCCGGAGCGCATCGACCTCATCATCGACGAGGCGCACAACCTTCCAAACCACCTCCGCGACCTTACGACGGTCGCCCTCCCCCAGGAGTCCGTCCGCCGGGCGCGCGCGGAGATCTCCGAGCGCGGCGACTTCCAGCTCCCCGACGGGCCGAGCGCGAGCCGCTTCCTCGACCTCGTCGGCGCCGCGGTCGAGGAGCTCATCCACGCCCTCGCCCGCGAGGACGACGCGATCCTCCCTCCCTCCGTCTTCGAGGACGCCCTCCTCACCGCGCTCGGTGGGACCTCGCACCGGTTCGACACCTGGCTCGGGGCGCTCGCGACGTGGGGCGAGAACCTGCGCGACGAGCGCCGTCGGGAACGGCGGCTCCCGCGCTCGTGGGTGCACGCGGTCGCGCTGACGCTGCTCTCCTGGCCGCAGCTCGAACCCCCGGCCTACGTCAAGGTCGCGACGCGCCTCCCGCGCCCGGCGCTCGAGGCGTACGCGCTCGATGCGTCGATCCCGGCGCGGCCGATCCGGGACTGCCACGTCTCCGTCCACCTGTCGGGCACGCTCGCCCCGCTCGAGGAGTACCGGGACTCGCTCGGCCTCGGCGAGGCTGCGCGCCTGCTCGACGTGCCCTCCCACTTCCCCGCCGATCATCGCAAGTTCCTCTACGACCCGGTCGTCACGACGCGCTTCGAGGAGCTGCGCGCCGACCCGCGCGCCATCCAGCGGCTCGCCGACCGGCTGGTCGAGGTGCTGCAGGCCCTCCCGGTGAAGACCGCGGTGTTCTTCCCGAGCTTCGACCTCCTCCAGAAGGTCCTCGAGTCGGGTCTCCAGTCCCAGCTGCCCGGGAACGTCTTCATCGAGTACAGCAAGATGCCCACGGGCGACCTCTGGCGCTCGATCGAGGGCTGGAAGAAGGACCCCGAAGGGACGGTCCTTCTCGGGGTCGCGGGCGGACGGCTCGCCGAGGGGATCGACTACCCGGACGAGGAGCTCGAGGCGGTCGTCCTCGTCGGCATCCCCTACCCGCGCCCGACCGCGAAGCGCGAGGCGCTGCGGCGGTTCCTCGACGAGACGACGGGCCGCGGCTGGCAGTACACCGTCGAGGCGCCCGCGCAGCGGGCGATCCTCCAGGCGTGCGGTCGGATGATCCGCTCGGAGCACGACCGCGGGATCGCGATCATCCTCGATCGGCGCGCGCCCGCGTTCGCGGAGGCGCTCCCCGGTCTCACGGCGATCGAGGACCTCGGGCGGACGACCGCGGCGTTCTACGGCCGGCGGGCCCGCTGGTCGCCGAGCCCCCGGCGGTCGGAGCCGCCCGCCGAGGCCGCCTCGCCCGACGAAAACCTCTAAGTGGTCGACCGGCCGCTGTTTGCGCGCGATGACGATGATCATTACGCGGACGCCGCTGCGCCTCAGCTTCGCCGGCGGCGGCACCGACCTCCCCTCGTTCTACCGCGAGTACGGCGGGGGGGCCGTGACGAGCGTCGCGATCGACCGGTACATCCATGTCCTCGTCAACCAGAAGTTCGACAAGTCGATCCGCGTCGCGTACTCCCGGACCGAGAACGTCGAGCAGCTCGACGACCTCCAGCACGAGCTCGTGCGCGAGGCGATGCGGATCTCGGGCGTCCACGATTCGCTCGAGATCCACACGATCGCGGACGTCCCGGGCGAGGGCACGGGCCTCGGGTCGTCCTCCACGCTCACGGTCGGGCTGCTCAACGCGCTCGCCGCCTACAAGGGCCAGCTGAAGGACCACCAGCAGCTCGCCGAGGAGGCGTTCCACATCGAGTACGAGCGGCTCGGCGGCACGCTCGGAAAGCAGGACCACTACGCCGCGGCCTACGGGGGGATCAACTACTTCGAGTTCCGCCCGGACGACACGGTGCGGGTCGCCCCGATCCCGCTCTCGTCGCCCGACCGCGAGGCGCTCAGCGACTGCCTGAGCCTGTTCTACACGGGCGTCACGCGTAAGGCGCAGGGGATCCTCAAGCAGCAGAGCTCGCAGACCGCATCGAACCAGAAGTCGCTGGTCCAAATGCGCGAGCTCGCGCGTTCGGCGCGCGACGCGATCGTCGCG
>JASHUS010000167.1 GCA_030039865.1 Thermoplasmata archaeon | reverse complement strand
TGAGCGAGCGCGTTCAGCCGCCGGGCTGGTACTTCTTGCAGATCGACTCGCCGCAGATCGCGCACGGACCCGTGGGATCGAGGCGGTAGCTCGCGCTCGTACCGATCGGCACGACGACCATGTGGTGCGTCGGGAGGTGGCTGCAGCGGCACCGGATCCGGGAGAACGCGACTCCCGGGACCTCGGCGCTCGTCCGCGAGACCATGGGGCTCGGGCACAGCGCGAGTGGTGCTTAACCTTGCGACCGGCGCAGGCTCAAGTCGGTCCATGCGTTCAACGCGGCGTGGAGATCGACGGCTGTCCCCTGCCCGAGGACCGGCTCTACGACCTCGAGCTCGATGTATGGTGGGCGGAGGAGCCCGGCGCCCCGGGCACGGCCCGCGTGGGGCTCATCGCGCCACTCGTCGCCTTCGCCGGACCGTTCCGATGGGTCTCGTTCCGGCCGGTCGAGGGCACCGTGGGACGGGGCCGCAGCGTCGCGACCGTCGAGAGCGTGCGGTTCACCGGCGCCGTGCGGCTGCCCGAGGAGGCGACCGTCCTCGAGCGGAACGAGGCCCTCGTGGGGCGGCCGCGCCTCCTCAACGACGCGCCGTACGGGGACGGCTGGGTCGTTCGGGTGCGAGCGGAGAAGGCGCGTCCCCGGCCGACGAACCTCGAGGCGGCCGAGGCCGTGCGCGAGCGAATCGCCGAGCGAATCCGCACCCAGCACATCCGCTGCTGGCCCCAGACGCCCGACATGGAACTCTACGAGATCGGCCTCGAGTGCTCGGCCGTGCTCACCCAACTCAACGAGGAGCTGGCGCGCCACCCGGCGGGCGAAGCGGTCCTGCTCGTCACCGACGATCCCACGAGCCCGATCGAGATGGTCCGCTGGTCGGACCAATCCGGGCACAGCGTGCTCGCGCACCGCCGGGAAGGGGCGATCCACCACTTCCTCGTCCGGAAGGAGGCCGACCCGCGCCCGCGGCGTCGGCCCGGTTAGGCGGGCCCGGGCGACCTACGCCTTCTCGATCGGCGTGCGGACGAGGTTGCCCCACTCCGTCCAGGAGCCGTCGTAGTTGCGGACGTCGGGGTAGCCGAGCAGATAGCTGAGGACGAACCACGTGTGGCTCGAGCGCTCCCCGATGCGGCAGTACGTGTAGACCGGCGTGGACGACTTCACGCCCTTCGAGCCGTAAAGCTCGTCGAGCTCCTCGCGCGACTTGAACGTCCCGTCGTCCTTGACCGCCTGGGCCCAGGGGATGTTCTTCGCGCCGGGGATGTGGCCGCCGCGCTGGGCGTGCTCGGTGGGGTACTCGGGCGGCGCGGTGATCTCGCCCGAGAACTCCTTCGGACCGCGGACGTCGACGAGCGTGAGCTTGCCGCCCTTGACGTCGTCGAGGGCCGCGCGGACGTCGTCGAGGTAGACGCGCAGCTTCGCGTTCGGCGCCGACGCCATGAACTTCCCGTGGGGCGGGCTCGGGGCCTCCTTGGTCAGCGGGCGGTCTTCGGCGATCCACTTCTTGCGGCCGCCGTTCAGGAGCTTGATGTGCTTCTTGCCGTAGTACGTGAAGACCCAGAAGGCGAACGCGGCGAACCAGTTGTTGAAGTCGCCGTAGAGGATCAGCGTCGTGTCGTCGTTGATCCCGGCCTTCTGGAAGAGATGCGTCAGGGCTTCCCCGCTCAGGATGTCCCGGCGGACCGGGTCGTTGATGTCCTTGCGCCAGTCGAACAGGACGGCGCCCGGAAGGTGGCCCGTCTCGTAGTTCGCCGTCGGGTCGTAGTCGACCTCGGCGATCCGGATCTTCGGGTCATTCAGGTGTTCGGCGAGCCAGTCGTTCTCCACAAGCGCATCCGGGTGAGCATACGCGGCGGGCATGGGTCTCTCCGATCGCCGCTCAGCCGTGGGCGAATATAGGCTCTCCCACGTGTGCAAATTGGTCCGGCTCCGGGCGTTCCGGCAACGCGCCGGGACGGAACCCGCCCGTCAGTGGCGCCCGCGCTTTGGGAGCGCCGCGTCGGAGATCTCGATCGTCTCGGGATCGAAGCCGAGCCGGGCGAGCTCCTCGCGGATGCGGGCCCGGTGGTCGCCCTGCAGGTAGACCTCCCCATCCACGACCGAGCCGCCGGTCGCGAGGCGGTTCTTGAGCGACCGGGTCGTCTCCGCGAGGTCGACGCCGGTGGGGAATCCCGAGATCACGGTGGCCGGTTTGTTGTACCGTCGGGGTTCCGCGCGGACCCGGATGCGGGCGGTCTCGCGGTCGAGGGCCGATAGTATCTCGTCGAACTCGTTGTTGCTCATGGTAGAACTCGCACCGTGCTCGGCGCTCGGGCGATCGCGGGTGTTGCACCGCCGAAAGTCCGCCGCCCGGCCGGAAACGTAACGTTCGTGGGATTGGCCGGGAGATCCGAGGGGCGCACCGACCGTGCCAATGCGGAACCCCGTATGAACTCTCCGGGGTGACCAGTATCTGAACGGTGGCCGGGACGCCGGCGCCGGACCGGTGCGGTCCCGGATCGCCTCGTCAGAGCTCGCCCCAACGGTACAATCGCAGGGTCACGACCAGCACGGCCACCGCGGTCGCCGCGAGCAGGCCCGCGTACTCCACCATCTCCATCGGCGAGGCCGGGGTGATCCCCATCGCACCCTGGACGAGGAGCGCGGCGTACGTCGCCGGGAGGAACCGGGCCGCGTCCTGCCAGAGCGGCGGCAGCGCGGAGAGCGGATAGTACAGCGGCGCGAGCATCCCGAGGATCGTGAACGTGAGGTTGCCGACCGGCCAGATCTCGCGCTGCGTCCGCACGCGGCTCGAGATCGCGATCCCGATGGAGGAGAACGTGATCCACATCGCGCCGAGGCATCCGATGAGGACGGCGAGGGCGTACGGCGTCAGCGGGTAGCCGTGCTGGGGCCCGATGTACGAGAGCAGGACCGCGAGGATCGCGAGCGCCGGCAGCATCGCGATCAGGTTCGAGAACGCGATCCCGAACAGGTAGCGGATCCGGTTCAACGGGCTCGCGACGAACAGGTCCTGGAGCGAGCACTCGATCCGCCAGGTGGCGCTGTCGCCGAGGCACCAGGAGCCGATGTTCTGCATCGTGAACAGCATCGCCCCGATGATCTCGAGCGGGAAGAGCGACGGGGACGAGATGAACGAGAGGAAGTAGAGGAAGATGAACGGGAGTAGGATCGGCGCGATCGCGACGATCGGGTTGCGGCCGATCCACTTCCAGCCGACGATGAGGAACGCCGGCAGCGCGCGGCCCCGCGTCGGAAGGTCGGGGAGCCCGGCGTTGCGCGCCGTCATCCGTCAGCGCTCCTGGACGGTCCGCCGGGCCCACCAGATCGCGAAGAGCAGGAGCCCCCCCGCCTCGACGACGAGGCTCCCGGCCGCGAGCGCGATCTCGCCCGGGGAGAGCGCGGTCACGCCGATCGCGTGCTGGACGAGCGCGGCCGCCGCGCTCGGCGGCATGACGAGCGCCACCGGCTGGAGCGCCACCGGGAACCGGCCGAACGGGTAGAAGACCGGCGGCAGCACGCCGAAGACGTTGAAGAAGAGGCTCGCGTACGCCCAGATCGCCCGGTTGTCGTGGAAGAACGTCGAGAACACGTAGCCGATCGACGCGGCGCAGATCCAGACCAGGACCGAGAGTCCGAGCAGCAGGAGCCCGAGCTCGACGGTGAACGAGACGACGGCGAGCGCGAGGACCCAGAGGATGGCGACCGGGGTCAGGTAGACGAGGAGGATCCCGGCCGACATCCCGAGGAAGTACCCCTCGGGCGAGAGGGGCCCGGCGAGGTACATGTCCGTCGCCTTGTGGTCGATCCGGATGTACGCGGCCTCGTTGAGGACGCGCTGGCCCATCGCGAACATCGAGAACAGGATCGCCCCGAGGAGCGCGACGCCGATGAGGCCCGGGTCGAGGACCCATACGAAGACGAGCAGGACGCCCTGGACGACCATCGAGGTCGCCATCGCGAGCGACTCGTGCGACTGCACGAGCACCTCGGTCCACAGGAACGCCCGCAGGCCGTGGAACGGCCGGATCCGTGCGTCGGCCTCAGTCCTCATTGATCGACCGCCCCACGACGCGCAGGAACGCCTCCTCGAGCGTCACCGGACCGACCGTGGCGGTGACGTGGGCCTGTGTCGCGACGTTCATGATCTCGGGGAGGCGCTCCGGCTGGATGATGACGGTGAGTCGGCCCGCATCGTCCATGACCGACCCGAACGAGCGGAACGTCTCGGCGAGGCGCTCCCCGCCGTCGACCGCGACCTTGAGCGTCCCGCCCACCGAGCGTTTCAGGTCGTCGGCGGTCCCGCTGCGCAGCACGCGCCCGTTCTCGATGATGTAGAGCCGGTGGCTCAGCGCCTCGGCCTCGTCGAGGTAGTGCGTCGTGAGCAGGATCGTCGAACCGCGGGTCGTCAGCTTGCGGAACGACTCCCAGACGGACCGCCGCGCGAACGGGTCCATGCCGATCGTCGGCTCGTCGAGGAAGAGTAACGGAGCCTCGGTCGCGATGACGGTCGCGACCATCGTGCGCTGGCGCTGCCCGCCCGAGAGCGTGATCGCGAGCCGGTCGGCGAACTCCGTGAGGCCCATCGCCTCGAGCGCCTCCTCGGTCCGGCTCTTCGCGACCTCCCTCGAGAGCCCGCGGGCTCGCAGGTACGTGTAGACCTGCTCGCGCGGGGTCAGGTGGAAGAACGGCTTCCCCTCCTGGGGGACGATCGCGATGTACGGCCGGACCCGCTCGGGCGTGCGCGCCGCATCGAAGCCGAAGACCTCGATCGACCCCGAGGTCGGACGGAGGAGCGTGGAGGCGATCCGGAGGAACGTCGTCTTGCCCGCGCCGTTCCGGCCGAGGAGCGCGACCCGTTCCCCGCGGCGCACCTCCATCGAAACGCCGGCGAGCGCCTCGACCGGGGGGGCGCCCCGGGTCGTGTAGACCTTGCGCAGGTCCTCACTGCGCAGCGCTTCGCCGGTCATGGGCCCGCGCGAGCATCGGCGAGATATTTAACGAAAGGCCGGCAAGTGAGTGAAACGCTGTCGGAGAACGCGACGCTCACGACGGCGGCTTCTCGTCGGGCGGAGGTCCCGACGGCGGCTCGTCGGCCGAGAACGGGACGACCTCGGGAAGCTCGCGCTGGCCCGTGAACGTCTCCGGTAGTTCGGTCGACTGGAAGGCCCGGGCGGTGGAGAGGTCGATCGGCGCGAGGCCCGGCGTGCTCGTCTTCCAGCAGAAGCGGGTGAGCGGCTCGTAGAGCCGCGCCGGGAGGCCGACCGAGGATCCGATCGCCCGGACGTCCGA
Organism: Thermoplasmata archaeon; assembly: GCA_030039865.1. Lineage (GTDB taxonomy): Archaea > Thermoplasmatota > Thermoplasmata > Lutacidiplasmatales > UBA184 > Lutacidiplasma. The sequence goes on along the minus strand of JASHUS010000167.1, from coordinate 2,205 downwards.
CTTCGTCAGTTCGCCGAACGCGGCGAGGACGACGAAGTAGACCGCGTAGCCCAAGAAGACCGCGCCGAGGAGCTCGTACCAGGTGTCCACGGGCTCGAGGTGGATGTGGTTCAGCGTCCAGAGCGCCGCGAAGGAGAGCGCCGCGCTCGCCGTAATCGCGAGGATCGGCTTCGGCTGGATGTGGACGTGGATCAGGACCTCCATGAAGTAGGTGTTCATCGCGAGCGCGGCGATCGACGAGAGCAGGACCGCGACCGACGCCGCGACGAGCCCGGGGTCCAGGTTCGCCGGCAGGATGTGCCAGAAGATCGGGAACGGCCCGTTCGGGGGCAGGAGGACGACCACCGCGACGAGCAGGACGATCACCTGGGCCGTCGTGATGTAGAGCTCGAGCCGCTGGCGGCCGATCGCGTTGATCGCCGACTGGATGATCTGGCTGAGCGCGAGCGGGAGCGCCCCGACGACGAGGATCGCGAGCGGCAGCGCGCCCGGACCGGCGTAGAGCTTGTTCTGGAAGATGTTCAGGAAGTTGAAGCGGTACGTGACGAGCGCGACGACGCCGGGCACGAGCAGCATGGCGGAGTACCGCAGCGCCTGCCAGGTGCTCTGCCGTAACGTCTCGAACGATCGCTGCCGGTGGAGCCCGGCGAGGTAGGGAAAGAGCGGCGTCGTGACCGCGGCCGGTAACGACAGCACGAGGACGCGCCAGCCGTTCGCCGCGAGGTAGATCGAGAGCTGCGCCGCGCTCAGCGAGACGACGAGGAGCGGCGTCAGGTTCGTGACGACGTAGTTGATGAAGAGGCTGCCCATCAACGGCCAGGAGAACTTGAACATCGCCGTCGCCTCCGACCAGGCGAAGCGCTTCAGCATCGGCAGCAGCGCGGGCAGGCTGAAGATCGTGGACGCGACCGAGCCGAGGACGTAGGCGATCGCGATCCCCTCGATCGAGTGGACGTTGTACGCGACGTAGACGAGCGCGATGAGCCGGACGATCGACTCGACGAGCGTGGGGTACTGGGCCTTCAGCGAGTTGCCGAGGCCGATGTACATGCTGTTGTAGAGTCCCGAGAACGACCAGAAGATCGGGAGGAGCAGGAAGAGCCCGAGGTCGAGCCACTCCTGGCCCCCGTGGACGATCGCCGCACCGCCGACCGCGTACGGCGCGATGACGAAGATGATGATGCAGGCGACGACGTCCATCAGCATCCCGACGAGCAGGTAGGTGAGCGTGTTGTCCACCGGGTTCTTCCCGCGCGCGAGGAACCAGGTGTACGCGGTGCCGAGCCGCAGGTCCGCGAGGCCGTTGATCGACGAGCCGATCAGCAGGAACAGCTGGGCCGTGCCGAGGAGGGTCAGGCCCTCGGTGTTGTAGCCGATCTGCCGCGCGAGATAGTGGGTCGCGACGAGCCCGAGCAGCTGGACGACGAGGCTGGTCGCAAAGACCGCGCCCGAGCCGAGCGTGAGCGAGTGGGCGAGCTTCGGAATGGCGGACTTCTCCGCGGGCGACGACGCCGGCTCCGCCGATGGTTCCAAGGTCGACCGGGCGAAGGATGGCGGCGCCCGCTTCTTATGCCCGTCGCTCGAGGGTGGCGGGACCGGTCGTCACGCGCCGGGTCGGGAGGTCGGCGGGAGCTCCTCCGCCGCGGTCTCGTAGAGCTCGACCCAGACGCCGTCCGGGTCCGAGAGGAAGGCGAGCCGCACGCCCCCGTCTTCGAACGGCGGAATCCGGATCCGGGCGCCCAGTTCGACGAGTCGGGCGATCGTGCGGTCGAGGTCGTCGACGCGGAATCCGAGATGGTCAAGCTCGTCGCCCTCTCGGTACGGCGGATCCCCGGGGTAGAAGTTCAACTCCAGCATCGCCTCGGTCCGGGGGTCGCGCAGCTCCTGCCAGACGCCGCCGGCGCGCATGCGCCCGCTGCGCTCCGGGACGAGGCCGAGCCCGTCGGTGTAGAACCGCTTCGCCCGCTCGAGATCGTGGACACGAATCCCCGTGTACTCCAGCGGCACGTTCAGGCTCCGACCGTCGACGTCGGGGCCGGGCACCGGTCGGACCCGGCGAGCTCAGCGTCGTTCACGGAACTCCCGGGAAATGTCCTGCTCCAGTTTGTGGACCTCGTGCTCCGCTTCCTCCATGCCCTCGCGCCAGAGGCGACCCATGACCGGGCCGAGGTTCACGATCAGCGTCGAGACCACGGTCCCGACCGA
>JASHUS010000166.1 GCA_030039865.1 Thermoplasmata archaeon | reverse complement strand
GTCTGCTTCGTCTGCGGGACGCCGCTCGAGGGCCGGACGTGCCCGACGTGCCGGATGACCTGGGTCGAGTGACCCCGGCGCGTCTTCTGCGCCCGTGAGCTTTTGAACCCGTCCCGCTCCCTGACCTTCACCTCATGGAAAATTCCTCGACACCGCTGTCGGCGTTCGACATCCTCGAGCGTCGGGTCGTCGACCACCTGTTCGTGCTCCAGCCGAGCTACGCGGTGAGCCTCGGCCTGCACGACTACGACGGCCTGTCCCCGGATCTCTCCCGCAGCGGCACGGATCGATGGGCGGCGAGCGCGGACACGCTCCTCGCCGAGCTCGCCGGGTTCGATCCGGCTCGCCTGCCGCCCGAGCGGCGGATCGATGCGTTCCTCCTGCGGCTCCTCCTCGAGAGCCCGCTCTTCGACCTTCGAGAGGCCCGCGAGCTGGACCGCAATCCGATGGCGTATGTCGGCTCGGTGTCCCTGACGAACTACCTCGCGCGCGACTACGCGCCGGCCGAGCGCCGCGTCGCGGCGGTCGTTCGCGTCGTCGAGGAGGTCCCGCGGATCCTGGAGGAGGGTCGGGCCCGCCTGCAGCCTCCGCTGCCGAAGCCGTTCGTCGACCTCGCGCTCGCGATCGGGGGCGGCCTGCCCGCCCACCTCGGGGAGGCCCAATCGTTCGCGGACAAGGCGCATCTCGGGCCGAACGTCGCGCGCGTCCGAGGGGCGGCGGAGCCGGCGATCGCGCAGTTCCTCGCCTGGCTCCGCGACGAGCAGCTCCCCCGCGCGACCCCCGATTTCGCGCTCGGGGCGACCCGGTTCCAGCGCCTGCTCTTCGTGCGCGAGGGGATCGACGCGCCGTTCGATGAGATCCGTCGGGCCGGCGAGGCCGACCTCGCGCGGAACCAGGCGCGGCTCGCCCAGATCGCGGCCGAGGAGCACAGCGCCGTGGACGAGCTCTTCGGGCGCCTCAACCGCCAGCATCCCGCCACGGGGGACCTCCTCACGACCGCGCGCAGCTACGTCGAGGAGACGCGCCGGTTCGTGACCGCGCACGAGCTCGCGTCGATCCCCGAACCGGCGGTCTGCCGCGTCGAGGAGACGCCCGTCTGGGGCCGTGCCCTCTCCACCGCGAGCCTGAACCCGCCCGGACCGTTCGACACGGCGTCCTCCGAGGGGATCTACTACGTGACACCGGTCGACCCGTCCTGGACGCCGACCCAGGCCGAGGAGTGGTTGCGCTCGCTGAACTACGCGATGCTGCGCAACATCACCGTCCACGAGGTCTTCCCCGGTCACTACCTCCAGTTCCTCCACTTCCGTCGCGTGAGCGGATCGCTCGCGCGGAAGGTCTACCTCTCGCCGTCGTTCGTCGAGGGGTGGGCGCACTACGCCGAGCAGCTCGCGATCGAGCAGGGGCTCGGCCGGGAGTCGCACGCCGCCGAGGTCGCCCAGATCCACGACGCGCTCCTGCGCGACTGCCGCCTCCTCGCGTCGATCGGCCTGCACACCAACGGGATGACCGTGGACGCCGCCACCGCCCTCTTCCAGCGCGAGGGGCACTTCGAGCGCCTCCCCGCCGAGCGGGAGGCGATCCGCGGGACGTTCAATCCCGAGTACTTCTGCTACACGCTCGGCAAGCTCGCGATCCTCAATGCCCGCGGGCAATACCTCTCCTCGCGGTTCGGGGGGAAGCTCGCCGCATTCCACGATCGCCTGCTCGCGTTCGGTTGCCCTCCGATCGGGCTGCTCGATACGCTCCTTGCCGACGTCGGCACAGCGTAGACCCGCCAGTGGGTCCACCGCCGTGGCGTCCGAGTTACCCGGTGGAACCCGAGGCGTTATCCCCCCGTCGGACCGTGTGACGGCGATGGGAATCCCTAAGGAGCAGATCGACCGCCTCATCGCGGAGAGCGCGGAGCACCAGTGCGCGCCTCCGGCCGAGACGTGCGTCCGGCTGATCGCGATGGCGGACCTTCCCACCCGGTTCGGCTCGTACCAGGTGGCGGCATTCCGCAACCCGATCGACGGGAAGGAGCACGCCGCGTTCGTCCACGGCAACGTGGTCGACGCGGAACGAGTGCCCGTCCGCCTCCACTCGGAGTGCCTGACCGGCGATGCAATCGGCTCGCTCCGCTGCGACTGCCGCGACCAGCTCCAGGAGGCGCTCACGATGATCGGCAACAAGATGGAGCGTGGGATCGTCCTCTATCTCCGTCAGGAGGGGCGCGGCATCGGCTTCACGAACAAGATCCGCGCCTACGCGCTCCAGGACGCCGGCTACGACACCGTGCAGGCGAACGAGCTCCTCGGCTTCCGGCCGGACGAGCGGGACTACGGCGTCGCGGCGCACATGCTCCACTCGCTGCACGTCCGGTCGATCCGGATCATGACGAACAACCCGTCGAAGATCGCCGACCTCACCCGGCACGGGATCTCGATCGTCGGCCGCATCCCGATGTCGGTCGCGCTCAACGAGCACAACCGTCAGTACCTCGAGGTCAAACGCAAGAAGCTCGGCCACCTGCTCGACATCGAGCAGACGGACGACCTGGTCGAGGTCCCCGCCCGCTCGGCGGCGCGTTCCACCGAGTAGTCGGCCGTCAGGCCCCGGATCCCGAGCCGCCCGTCGCCTCCGGTCCTCCGGCCCACGAGCCGAGCGAGTAGTGGACGAACGGGCCCTCGACGTACTGGAGCACCTTCTCCTCGCCGAACTCACGCCCCACCCGGTACGCCTGGCGCAGCGCCTCGACCGTCTCCTCGTCCTTCGGCGGTGGGATCACGGCGCTCGTGGTCTCGACCGGGTCCGCGTGTCGGTTCAGGCAGAGGAGCACCGCCTCGAATCCGGGAAACGCGAGCTGGAAGAGCCGCACCTGGAGCGCGACGTCCGGCGGCGGAGGGATCGCCCGGAAGCTCTTCATCTCGTAGAACCGGCGCTTCCCGTCCCAGTAGTCCGGCTGGGCGTAGACCCCGACGAGGCCGTCGATGACGATGACGTGGGTCTTGGGCCGGGGTAGTCCGGCGATCTCGGTCTTCCGGTAGGCTTGCAGCACCGCACCGAGCCGGTCGAGGAGACGCTCCCGCTCGGGCGCCGGTACCTCGACGGCCGCCTCCTCGAGCGCGTCGTCGAGCAGCGTGCCCCCGTAGCGGCGCATCGCGCTCGCCGTCGGGTGCCGGCCCTGGCGCTGCTCGTAGCCGAACTGAGCGAGCACGCCGTCGATCGCCCGGCCGATCGCCATCGCGATGTGGTCCTTCTCCTCCGGCGGCGGACGGGGGTACACGCGGCGCACGACCTCGTGGACCGGTATCGTACGGATGCGTTCGGGCACTCGCGGCTCCTCGGGGCCGGCGGGGCTACCGCTGCGGAGCCCCGCACGACGGGCAGAGCGAGGACGACGCGGGGATGAGGTTGCCGCAGAACGCGCAGCGGACCTTGACGATCTCGCGGACCACGACCGTCGTGCCCGGCGGGGGCGCGAGCGGATGCGGCCGATGGAGATCCTCCTGGGCCAGGCGGCGCCGCGCGTCCCACTCGGCCCGGCCCGCGATCCGGGCCCCCTCAATCTCTCGGGCGACGAGACCCGGATCCTCGACCAGGAACCGGGCCGAGCCCGCGCCCTCGTCGTAGATCTCGGCGAGCTCGACGAACCGGGCCGCGATGACGTGGATCGGCCCCAGGTTGTAGTAGAAGAACGTGGGTCCGGCGTGCCACTCGCCCGGCGCGAAGAGCTGGGGCTTGTGCCAGAGCCCGACGACCCGCAGGTTCGTCATCACAAGGAAGCCGAGCGCGGTCTTCCAGCAACGGAGGATCCGCTCACCCGGCAGGCGATCGAGCTCCTCCCTCGCGCGCAGGTCAATCTGGTCGGGCGTCGTGAGCGCGTCCGTCGGCGCGCTCCAGGCTTCGGTGGACATCGGACGAGTCTCCGTAGGGTACCCACTTCAAAGCGGCCACGCCCCGGGAGCGGCTAGGCGCCCGTCGACGGCTCCCACAGCTCGATCCGGTTCCCTTCGGGATCGCGGAGATGCGTGAACCGGCCGATCCCCTCGGCGTCCGGTCCCCGGTGGATCCGGTCGACCCGCACGCCCCGGCGACGCAGGCGTCGCACGAAGCCGACGAGGTCGTTCACCCGGTAGTTGACCATCGACTGGTCCCGCCGGGACCCGAGCCGGCGGTCCGCGGGGAAGACGGCGAACACCGTGTGCAGCCGCTTCGACGGCCGCGCCAGCGAGCGGTAGTAGATCTCCACGTAGTGGATCCCCCCGGCGAGCGGCTTCAGCGGGATCCCGAGCTCGGTCCGGTACCACGCGGCGAGGCGATCCGCGTCGTCGGCGTAGAGGAAGACGCCGCCGATCCCGTCGATCCCGGGCGAGCTTCGGCGGCTCATCGGAAGAGCCCGGTCTTCGCGAGGTCGATGACCTCGTCGCCGCGGCCGTTCAGCACCGCCTTGATCAGGTAGAGGCTGAATCCTGAGAACTCGTCCCAGTGGATCGAGGGGGGCATCACGATCTCCTGCGGGCTCCTGACCACGTCGACGAGCGCCGGCCCGTCGTGCGCGAGCATCGGCCGGACCCGCCCGGCATCGGGGAGGGGGACGGCCGGGGCTGGTATATGCTTGAACGCGGGAGGCCGGAGTCCCGCGCCTGGGAAGGGTCCGCCTAGCGGGCCTTCGGAAGGGTCGGCCCGGTCGCGACCGAGTAGAGCGCCTGGACCAGGCGGTCGTCGTCGTTCGGCATCGGGGCTCGCCGGTAATGGATGTGCTGCTCCTCCGCGTATTCGCGGATGACCTGGTCGAGGTCGTAGAGGACCTCGAGGTGTTCGAAGACGAAGCCGATCGGGACGACGAGCTGTTCGGCGTGGCCCTTGTCGCGCCACTCGACCATCTTCTCGGTGATGTCCGGAGTGAGCCACGGCTCGGTCGTGTTGCCTGCGCTCTGGTACGTGAAGTCCCAGAGCGGCGGCCGCGCCGCCCCCGCGATGAGCCCGGCCGTCTCCTTCAGGATGTTCGGGTACGGATCGCCAGCCTCGGCGTGGCGCATCGGCAGACTGTGCGCCGAAAGGAGCGCGACCGTCCCCGAGGGCGCGCGGGCGAGCTCCCGCTGGATGGTGTCGGACCAGTAGCCGATCCAGTGCGGGTTCGTGTGCCAGGCGGAGCGCAGTTCCACCTCGATCGGCCGCTTCGCCCGCTGCTGGCCCGCTCCGATCGCCCGCTCGTACGGCGCGAGGATCCACGGGGAGGCGTACGGCGAGAGCGGGATGGCGATCAGTCGGCGGAGGCCGGCCTCCGCCGCCTCCGGGATCGTGTCCTCTGCGTGCGGCTTCCAGTGCTTGGTCCCCAGGAAGACGCGCGTGCCGGCGGCGTCACGCGCGAGCTGCCGCTCGAGCTTCTCCCGGAGCGAAGTGATGATCCGGAGCTGGGGCGACCACCCGATCAGGTCGTAGCGACGGTGGTACTCCGTCACCATCTCGGCGCTGGGCGGCCGACCGAGGACCTCCTCAAGATAGCCCGGAAGGTCCTCGGGGCCCGCCGGGCTACCGTAGCCAAGGAGGAGGACCCCCGTGCCCTCGGGCAGCGCCGGGCTCATGCCGCGACCCTCCGGGCCGAGTAGTCATGGACGAAGTCGACGAGCGCTTCGACGCACTCGGGGCGTGCGTCGGGCGGGACCCCGTGACCGAGGTTGAAGACGTGCCCGCGACCGTCCGGGATCTCGTCGAGGACCTCCCCCGCGGCACGGCGTACCGTCGCCGGGTCCGTGACGAGGGCGGCCGGGTCGAGGTTGCCCTGCAACGCGACGGAGGATCCGGCGATCCGCCGGACCGTGGAGAGGGGCGTGCGCCAATCGACGCTGAGCGCGTCCGCGTGGGAGGTCGCCGCCAGATCGAGGAGGTGGGCGGAACCGGTACTGAAGTAGATCGTCGGGAGTCCGAGCGGCCGGAGCGCGTCGAACACAGTTCTGAGCCGCGGGAGGACCACCGATTCATAGGCTCTGCGGGAGAGATTCCCGGCCCACGTGTCGAAGAGCTGCAACGCCGAGGCACCGGCGCGCGCCTGCATACGGAGGTAATCGATCGTGGCGTCCGTGAGCCGATCGAGGAGTCGAGCGAACGCGGCGGCATCGGCGAGGAGGAACCGGCGGGTCTCCGCCAGGTCGCGTGACGGACGGCCCTCGACGAGGTAACTCGCGAGCGTGAAGGGCGCGCCGGCGAATCCCACGATCGGCCGGTCCGGCCGCGTCGCGAGGAATCCGCGAATCGCGTCCCCGACAAAACCGGCGTCCCGCACCGCCTCGAAGAGCCGCAGCTTCTCGATGCCGGCGGCGTTCCGGATCGGGGTTTCGATGATGGGGCCGACGCCGGCGTCGATCTGGAAGGCGACGCCGAGCCCGAAGAACGGGATCGTGATGTCGGCGAAGACGACCGCCGCATCGAGGTCGAACCGGTCGAGCGGCTCCGTCGTGACCCGGACGGCGAGCTCCGGAGTCCGCGCGATCTCGAGGATCTCGTGCTGGGCTCGAAGGGCGCGGTAGCCGGGCAGGTGCCGGCCCGCCTGTCGCATCAGCCAGATCGGCACGACGTCGACCGGCTCCCCCCGCAGGGCTCGGACGAGCCGATCGCGTCGGTTCATCGGGACCCTCGCGCCGTGCGGAAGGCCGGGGGCGCGGCGCGCGCGAGACGGCCGACCTCCGTGGGGCCGATCGCCGACGAGACGAACGTTGCCTCGAGCGGCGAGGGAGGGAGATACACGCCGTTCGATAGCATCGTATGGAAGAACCGGGCGTAGGCCGCGCGATCGACCGCGAGCGCTTCCCGATAGTCCCGAGGCGCGGCCGGGCCGAAGAAAACGCCGAGCAGCGAGCCGACGCGCGGGAGCGCGAAACCCTCGACCCCGGCCTCCCGGGCGGCCTCGGTCCACGCCTGGGCGATCTGCGCGGACGTTCGTTCGAGCGTTCGGTAGAGGGCCGGCGTCAACGCATCGAGGGTTGCCGCACCGGCCGCCATCACGACCGGATTCCCGGCGAGGGTCCCCGCCTGGTACACCGGGCCGAGCGGGGCGACACGGTCCATGACCTCGGCGCGGCCGCCGTAGGCTCCCACGGGCAGTCCTCCACCGATGATCTTCCCGAACGTCACGAGGTCGGCCCGGGCCCCGTATTCGGTGTGGATCGCTCCGCGTCGGAGCCGAAAACCGGTGATCACTTCGTCCGCGATGAGGAGCGCGCCCGCCCGACGGCAGAGCCGGGCGATCCCCGGAAGGAACCCGTCCTCGGGCCGCACGAGGTTCATGTTCGCCGCGACCGGCTCCACGACCACGGCGGCGATCTCCTCGCCGTACCGTTCGAAGACCCGCTCGAGCGCGAGGAGGTCGTTGTAGGGCAGGACCAGCGTGTCCTGCACGACGGAGGGAGGAACCCCGTCGGAGTCCGCGATCGCGGCCGTGGCGAGGCCGGAGCCGGCGCGCGCCAGCAGACCGTCGGAGTGGCCGTGGTAGCCACCGGCAAACTTCACGATCTTCGCGCGGCGCGTGAACCCGCGGGCGACGCGGACCGCGCTCATCACGGCCTCCGTGCCCGAGGTCACGAAGCGGACCCGTTCGACGGTCGGGACCGCTCGGACGATCCGTTCCGCGAGCTCATGCTCCCGCGGCGAGGGCGCGCCGAAGGAAAGCCCCCCCGCCGCCGCGGTTCGCACGGCCCGGACGACCGCCGGGGGCGCGTGCCCGAGGACCGTGGCGCCCCAAGAGCTGACCAGGTCGATGTACCGCCGACCGTCGACGTCCCGGAGGTACGCGCCGCGCCCCCGAGCGAAGAAGACCGGATGTCCCCCGACCGCGCGGAAGGAACGAACCGGACTGTCGACGCCTCCCACCAGCACGCGCTGCGCGCGCCGGAAGGCTGCCCGCGAGGCGGGGCCCTCGGAGCGCCGCGTCACGGAACGCCGGCGGCGAGGTCGATCATGCGTCGGGGCGGGACCGCGACGCAGGTGAAGATCGGCGTCTCGAGCGCGGTGAAACGGCTCGCGACCGACGGTCGCAGGGCCTGCACGAGGTCGAGGAACTCTGCCGGCGAGTCGCCCTCGAACGCCAGGATGAACTCGGCGTCGTCGAGACCGAACGAATAGCCGGTGTGGATCGTGACCGCCGGGAACTTGTGGCCGATCTGGAAGTGCTCGACCATGATGCGGCGCCGCTCCTCGTATGGGAGGCCGTACCATTCGCGTTTCTTGACGAACGGGTAGACGAAGAGGTACTTCCGGTCGGACGGCCGCACGACGCCCGCCTCCTGGCCCCCGTGAGCGTGGGCGCCGAGGTACTCGGAGCGGCGCCCCATCCCGAAGTAGCCGTACGGGAAGTCGAGGTAGCCGCCCATCGGGCCGCCCCACAGCCGGGCCTCGTACTCGGAGAACGCCTCGAGGCGCGGGGCGACGAGCCAGAAGAGCCCGTGCACGCCCGCCTTCGTGCCCACGAGCGAGTACGTGCGCACCGTGAGATCGGCCGGGGGCCGGGTGATCCTTCGCTCGAGATCGGAGACGTCCTCCGACCGTTCGTCGATCGGTCGACGGCGCCAGTCGGCCCGCAAGGTCCAGAAGAGGTAGCGGACGAAGTCCCGTGGGCCCTCCGGCTCTTCCGGCACCGGTGGGGTCGACGCGGTCACGGGCGACCCTTCGAGCCCGACCCGAGCTCGCCCGCGAAGTAGCTGACGATGAGGGAGGCGCCCGCGCGCTGGATCGCGCCGAGCGACTCGCGCGCCGCCGCCTCCTCGTCGAGCCAGCCCCGCGCCGCCGCCGCCCGGATCATCGCGTATTCGCCGCTCACCTGGTACGCGGCGATCGGCAAGTCGAACCGATCGTGGGCGGCGGCGATGACGTCGAGGTAGGGGAGCGCGGGCTTGACCATCAGGACGTCCGCCCCCTCGCGTGCGTCGAGCTCGAGCTCCCGCAGCGCCTCGCGCCGGTTGCGCCCGTCCATCTGGTAGGTCCGCCGATCCCCGAACGCCGGCGACGAGCCGGCCGCGTCGCGGAAGGGACCGTAGAAGCTCGAAGCGAACTTCGCCGCGTACGCCAGGATCGCCACCTCGGGTTGCCCGGCCGTGTCCAGCGCCGATCGGATCGCCCCCACCTGATGGTCCATCATCCCACTCGGCGCGACGACATCGGCCCCCGCGTCGGCGTAGGCTGATGCCGTCCGGGCGAGCAGCGGAAGGGTCCGGTCGTTATCGACCGTTCCGTCGCCCAGCACCCCGCAATGGCCATGGTCCGTGTACTCGCACAGGCAGACGTCCGCGATCACCGCCACGTCGGGCGCGTGCTCCTTGATTGCGCGGATCGCTCGAGGTACCGGTCCGCGGGGGTCCCACGCACCCGATCCCTGGGCGTCCTTCCTCGAAGGGATCCCGAAGAGCAGCACGGCATGGACACCCGAATCCCGCAGACGCCCCACTTCGCGGACGGCTCCGTCCACGGTGCGACGAGCGAGCGCAGGGAGCTCGGTCGCGCCCGGCCGGTCCGGTTCGTCCGCGACGAAGAGGGGAGCAACGAGCTGGGAGGGCCGGAACTCTGACTCGGCGACGAGCTCCCGCAGGGAGGCGTGAGCGCGTAGCCGCCGGGGTCGCGCGCCCGCGGTGTCAGCGGCGAGCGCGGGCTCGCGGGGCGCGGTCGGAAGCATCGCGCAGCTCCTTCGCGAGTAGCTTTGTAAGCCCTTCCTGCGTACTCGGCCGGGCCACGGCGACCCGTTGCGCGCCCGCGGCCCGCAGGGCCCGGGCGGTACGCGGGCCCAACGCGACGCAGTTGACCCGGGCGATGCGTCGATCGAACGTGGCGGCTCCGAACATCGTTCGGAAGCCATCGAGCGCCGACGGACTCGAGACCGCCCAGATCGTGGCCGCTCCGAGCCGACGCCGTTCGGCGGCCCGCAGCGGGCGACCCGTCCGGACCCGATAGACCACGCGCTCGCGGACACGGGCTCCGCGCCGGCGGAGCTCGTGGGCGAGCCCCGGACCGGCCCGGTCCGAACGCAGGTAGAGGACCCGACGGTCGAGACGTCGGCCGAGCACGCGCAGCAACGCCGGAGTCCCCCCGTCCGGCGCCGAGCGAACGTGCCGGAACCCGGACGCGGCGAGGGCCCGACGGGTATCGTTCCCGACGGCCACGACCTCGGGGATCCGCCGGAGCCGAGCGCGCCACTCGGGGCGCGTGCGGAGGAAGGTGTCGGCGATCGCGCGGCTCGTCACGATCCAGAGATCCGCGGGCGGATCGTCGTGGAGCCAAGAGGGCATCCCGCCTATCCGGACCGGCTCGGTCTGGATCGTCTCGATCTGCTCCACCTTCCGACCGGCCCGCGACAACGTCCGCTGCAGCGAGAGCAGCGAACCGGCCCGGCAGAGGACAAGGACCCTCGGGCCGGGGGGCGCCGTCATCGGGTCGCCGCAGGAGTCTCGGGGAAGAGGTGGGCGGGATCCCCGAGCGTCCGGATCGAACGTCCCACCCGCTCTCCCAGCGCCACGGCCTGCGCCGACGGCGCCGACCCGTCGGCGGAGAGCCGCCAGCGTCCGTCGGCGGAGTACAGTGCGGCCCGAAGCTCGAGACGCCCATCGGCCCGGATCCGCGCGAACGCCCCCAACGGGAGGTCGCAATCGCCGCCGAGGGCGCGTACCACGGCCCGTTCCGCCTCGACCGAGGCGTGGGTAGGCGCGTGGTCGATACTGGCGAGCACGCGTCGGGTCCCCCGGTCCCGCGCTCGCGTCTCGACCGCGATGGCGCCCTGTCCTGGGGCGGGAAGCCACGTCGAGATCGGGAGGAACTGCGTCACGCGGTCCGCCCAGCCGAGACGGCGCAACCCCGCCGCGGCGAGCACGATCCCGTCGAGGCCATCTGGGCCGATCCGCCCGATCCGCGTACCAACGTTCCCTCGGACGGGAACCACGTCTACGTCCGGTCGGATCGCCAGCAGCTGGGCGCGGCGTCGCGCGCTGCTCGATCCGATGCGGGCGCCGTGGGGCAGCGTGCGGAGCGTCCGATCCGACCGCAGGACGAGGCAGTCGCGTGCGTCGCCCCGGCGCAGGTAGGCCCCGATGCAGGTACCCCGGGCCGGGGTCGCCGGCAGGTCCTTGGTGCTGTGCACGCCGAGATCGAGCTCCCCGGCGACCAGCCGGCGGGTGATCGCGTCCGTGAAATCCAGGGTGCCGACCGATCGCCGGGTTCGGTCGCCCGCGGTGCGGATCGGCTCGACGTCGCACTGCAGGTCGGGCCGGACCCGCCGCAGCGCGCGGACGACCAGCTCGGTCTGGGCGAGCGCGAGCGGGCTCGCCCTCGATCCGATCCGGAGCCGACCGGTCACGGTCGCGCGTCGTTCGCGCGGAACATCTCGACGACGCGACGGCGCAGAACGTCCATCTCCGGTCCGGGCGGCAGCGAGCGCATCTCCTCCGTCGGGCCGGCCAGCAGGCGCCGAACGAGCCGTTCGGAGAACCGTTCGAACGCGAGGAGGGCCGGGCCGGGGACCGAACCGGCGAACTCGGACGCGCGGGCCCACTCCTCCGCTCGAATCGCCTCGGCCCACCCGCGAAGCTCCGAGATCCACGGCTCGACGGAGGCGGCGACGAACTCCCGCGTGGCGGCCTCCGCGGCGGCGTTCACTTCCCGACGCAACGGGGCGAGTCGCTCGCTCGGGAGCCTTCCCGGCGGCAATCCGGCGAGATCGACCAGTTGGGTGCCCGGACGCAGCCCGATCGCGGGATCGACGTTGCGCGGGAGACCGAGATCGACGAACCAGCGAGGCCCCCCGCGCGCCGGCACCGGCAGGTCGGCGGCGCCGAGGACCCGTCCGGAGCTCTTCGCCGCGGCGATGACGGCATCCGACCGTGCGAGGGCCTCGAGCATCTCTTCGGTCGGGCGCGCGCGGAGGCCCCATCGGCCCGTCCACGCGGGATCGGGCGGCCGGGTACGATAGAGGACCGTCACGTCCGCGGTGTCGGAGAGACGTTCGGCGGCCCGCCGCCCCACGGTCCCGGCCCCGATGATGACCACCGCCGCGCGGCGGTCCGCGAGGCGGGGCCGCAGCCATTCCGCCGCGAGGTCCGCGACCGAGCTCGACGGCGCCGGGGGAAGCCCTTCCGTCGCGCGGGCCGCTCGCTCGAGAAGGTCGGCGAGGATGCGTCGCGGCGATCGGCTGAGCACGTGCCGAGCCGCCGAGCGCACTTGCTCGCGGATCTCCCGCTCACCGGGCGCACGGGACTCGAGACCGGCGGAAATCTCGCAGAGGTGCCGGATCGCATCCCCGTCGGCCCGCACGGTCCAGCTCCCGACCGACGCGAGGCGACGCGTCCAGAGTTCCGGCCCCTCGGCCCGCGAGAACACTCCCACCAGCACGACCCGCTGGCACGTCCGGAGGAGCGCCGCCTCCCGCACGAAGGCATCCAGTCCGAACCACGAGCGGATCCGCTCGAGCGTGATCTCCCCGACCGTTTCCTCGAGCTCGGCGATGCCGACCTCCCAGAGGTTGCGCTCGAACGAGACGAGCCGGAGCCGCTCGACCGGCGAGCCGGGACCGGTCGACCCTTCCGGGAAAGCGTCGGATGCGGAACGGGGCACCGGGTCGGGGCCCGCGAGGTCGCCGGCCATGGCCGACGTTTGGAGGCGCCGCCCGCTTTATTTCGGAAAGTATGAACTCCCGGGCGGGGTCCGCGGCGTCCCGGCCTACGGCGACGGGCCCGGGCCGGACGACTCCGACGAGCCCTCCGGGGCGGGATCGACCGGACGCCACATCAGGACATCTTCGAGGTACCGGCCGCCCCGCTTGACGCCGCGGGGATGGACCCCGATCGTCCGGAACCCGTGCTTCCGATAGAGCCGCAGCGCCGGTTCGTTGATCGCGAGGACCTGGAGGTCGACGCTCTCGAAGACGCCGCGACAGCTCTCGAGCGTGCGGGTGAGGAGGGCGTCGCCGACCCCCTGGCCCCGCCGGTCCGCGCGGACGGCGATCCCCAACCCGCCGAGGTGACGATCCTCGAGGTGTCGGGCGAGGCGGCGAACGGTGCACGCTCCGACGAGCCTTCCCCCGTCCTCCGCGACGAAGACCCGGGCATCGCCCGTGAGCGTCTCCTTCATCAGTTTCCCGAAGATCTCCGCCTCCTCGGCCATGGTCGGCGGCGTCTCGTAGACGAAGATGCCGAGCTCCGGGTTGGTCTTGATCTCCTCATATCGGGAGAAGTACAGCGCGGCCCAGCCCTCGAAGTCGTCCCACGCGAGCGGCCGGATCTCCACGTCGGGTCGGACCCCGGCTCGGCAGAAGGGGCTTGCGCCGTTCGGCTAGCGGACGTCGAAGACGCCGAAGGTCGGTGGGGTCTCCACGAGCGAGCCGAGGTCGTGCTTCGCGATCACGGGGCGCGTCACGTCGACGGCCCGGGTGAACGTCGCCTCGGACTCGAAGATCGAGATCGAGACCTGCGTCGACGAGCCGCGCTCGAAGAGCACGTACGTCGCGACGCACCCCGGTTGTTCCCGCAGGGCGCGCGCGTGGTCCTGCGCCGCGGCCACCAGCGCCTCTTCCTTCCCCGGCTTCGCCCGCGACGTCGCCATCCCGCAGATCATCGATCGACCCGCCCGAGGTAACGGACCTCTTCCGATAACCGTGCCGTGACACCTCGGACCCGTCATATGGCGGCCGTGGCGTTATCCCCCCGGGACCGGAGAGTAGGGGATGACGTACTACGAGATCGACCTTCGATTGCAGCACGACTGCCCGTACAGCGACTTCTCGCGGGCGCATCCGTCCGTCGTCGTCTCCCATTGGTGCAACTGGAGCCGGGACGTGCTCGAGTTCGCCGGGCCCGACGTGGAAGGACCGGCCGTGCGTCGGGCGATCCGCCAGGTGCTGGGGAAGCTCGGCGGCCGGACGATCCGCGCCTCGGACGTCGGCGCGCACGTGCGACTCGTGCTCCAGCACTGCGCCTGCGACGCCCTCCCGCCGCCGACCCTTCCCACGATCGAGCGACGGAACTGCCTCAATCTCCAGCCGATGGTCTACGCGAAGGGCTGGGAGCACTACCGGCTCGTCGGCTTCTCGGATCGGGACGTCCGCGCGGTGGTCCGGGACCTCTCCCGGCGGGCCCGGGTCGAGCTCGTCGCGCGGCGCAGCGTACCCGAGGGGGGCATCCACGAGCGGCTGATGATCTCGAGCGGGGCGCTGTTGAGCGGCCTCACCGATCGCCAGGCCCAGGCGCTCGTGGTGGCGCTCGACCACGGATACTACAACTTTCCCCGGGCCGCCACGTCGGTCGAGATCGCCGAGCGGCTCGGGACGCCCCGGACCAGCTTCGTCGATCACCTGCGCAAGGGGCAGAACAAGGTGATGCAGGCGGTCGGCCCCTATCTGCGGATGCGCACGGCGGGCGACTACGCCGGATAGGGGTGGGGCCGGCACGTGGCGGTCCAAAGCCTAAGCGCCCCGTCGGCGTGAACGACCGGGAACGACCCATGAAGGCCAAACTGACGTACACGGGGATCCGCGTCACGAACCTCGACCGATCGATCACGTTCTACACCCAAGTGCTCGGCATGACGCTGACCGGTCGCAACAAGATCCCCGACACCGGAGGCGAGGCCGCGTCGCTCGTGAGCGTGGACGGCGGCCCGACGCTCGAACTCAACTACTACGCCAAGGGGAGCCGGTTCAGCACGAAGTACTTCGTCGGTGACGGGCTCGATCACATCGCCTTCCAGGTCGAGGACCTCGAGAAGTTCCTGGCGGAGGCCAAGAAGTCGGGGATCCCGGTCCCCTTCGAGGTGAAGACCGGCTCGTCGCACTGGGCGTACGTCGAGGATCCCGACGGGATCTGGATCGAGGTCTTCGCCTAGGCGGACGGCGACACGATGGAGGCGACCGGCGCGCGCCGCTGGGGGATCGAGGGGCTACCGGCCGACGGGCCGGATCCCGCCTTGCGGGAGAAGCTGATGCTCTTCGGCCAGTTCGTCGGCGACTGGGACATCCTGGAGTGCCGGAACCTCCAGCCGGACGGCACGTGGTCCGTTGGCCGCGGGGAGATCCACTGGCGTTGGATCCTCGAGGGCCGCGCGGTCCAGGACGTCTGGATGGGCTGGGACGAAGCGTCCGGACGGATGGAGCCCGGGGGGACCACGGTCCGGTTCTACTCGCCCGCGATCGACGCGTGGCACAGCGTCTGGATCTCGCCGGACCAGGACGCGGTCCGTCCGTTCATCGGACGCGCCGTCGGCTCGGAGATCGTGCTCGAGAGCCACGGGATCGTCGATCGGCCCCGACGCTGGACCTTCTCCGAGATCACAACGGACTCGTTCCGTTGGCGCGGTGAGTTCTTCGACGAGCGTCGCGAACAGTGGACGCTCGACGAGGAGATGCGCGTTCGGCGCAAGCTCCCGACGCACCGGCCGATCGCGTAATCCTGCCGGGACCCTTCCCGGTGCCGTGCGCCCGCTCCCTCCTCCGTCGTCCCACGGGCCGCGCGACGTACGCCGCTTCGTTCTCGCGCTCGATCGGCGGCTCGAAGGGGTGGATCAAGCGATCCTGCGGGCCCAGTGGGATCTCTTCACCGGCCGGTCCGGCTCGGCGCTGTCGCGCCTCGAGCTCGACCGTGCGGGGTTGCTCTCCGACCCGCGGCTCACGTCGTGGGTGCGCACCGCGCAACAGCGCCGCGCGCCCGCCGGGATCGCGCGACGCCTGGAGCTGCTCGAGCGCATCCTCCTCGACACGGAGGTCGAGCAGCACTCCGAGGTGGTGCGCATCCGATCGGAGCTCCAGCGGCGGATCGTCGCGTACCGGCCGCGATGGAAAGGACGGCCCGTGGGCCGCGCGGTCGTGCAGCGCGTCCTCAGCCAGAGCCCGCATCGGGCCGAACGGAAGCGGGCGTACTACGCGCAGGACGCATTCCTGCGATCGCTGGAGCCTCCGCTCCGCCGGCTGGTGGGCCTGCGCAACGACCGGGCGCGCGCGCTCGGCTACCCGAACTTCGCCGAGATGCGTCTCGGTTTCCAGGGTCTGAGCGTCGGGCGCGTCGAGGAGCTCGCCGAGGCCGCCCTGGTCGGCGCGCCCGAGGTCATCCGGTCCGAGCGGGCCCGCTTTGACGAGGGGACGGGCGAATCGGACTGGTATCCGTGGGACCTCGCGTACGCGCGGTGGAGCCATGCGTCGTTCCCGGATCGCGTGTTCCCCGTGCGGTCGATGATGCCCCGTATCTTCGCGGCGATGCGCCAGTGGGGGTTCCGCCCGGAGCGCGCGAGGTTCCGGGTCGTCTTCCACGACCTGCCGGCGGGCGGGCTCACCTTGGCGCCCGACCCGCCCCGCGACGTCCGCATCCTCGTCCATCCGCGGGGGGGATGGAACGCGTACGAGGTGATGTTCCACGAGGTCGGGCACGCGCTCCACTCGGCGAACGAGCGCTCGCCCCGCCACCTCCTGCGGTGGCACGAGAACGTGCCCGGCTTCGGCGGCATCCGAGAGGGGATCGGCGGCCTCTTCGAGGAGGTCCCGCGCAGCGTCGAGTGGCTCTCGGCCCAGCCGGGGGTCTCGACGGAACAGGCGACGAGGTTCGCCGAGCTCCGTCGCCGCACCGACGCCGTCCGGGCGGCGAGCCTCTCGAGCTGGATCCGCCGCGAGCTCGCGCTCTACCGCGATCCCGAGAAGGACCCCGGCCCCGCCGAGTACCGTCGCGAGCGTCGTCTGCACGGCTACGATGCGTTCCGCCCCCGGTCGTTCGCCGACGCGTTCTACGTCGACGCACCCGTCTATTCCGCGAACTACCTGCTCGCCCTGCTCGTCCAGCACCAGCTCGCCCATACCCTTCGGGACCGGTTCGGCGAGCCGCTGTGGCCCAACCCCCGGGTCGGGCCCTGGCTCGTGCGCGAATGGTTCGCCTCGGGTTCGATCTACGACTGGGTGCCGCGGATGCGGACGGTGACGGGCCGCCCGTTCGGAGCGCGCGCCTTCCGCGAGAGCCTCGCCGCCTCCTGAGGGCGCCCGCTCCCTCGAATCTATAAGTGGAGAACACCGGCTCGCCGCGGCCGAGGTCGGTGGAACGCCGTGCCGGCGAAGATCAATCGGCAGTGGATCCTCGCGAAGCGGCCGCGCGAGCGGGTGGAGGCTTCCCAGTTCGAATGGAGGGAGTCCCCGGTGCCCGAACCGCGGGAGGGCGAGATGCTCGTCCGGAACCTCTGGTCGCTCCTCCATCCCACGCAGGTCCTCTTCCTGAACGGTGACTCGGGGGACCTGTCGGTCCCGCTCGGGACCCCGGTGCGCGGGGCGGGCGCGGGGCGCGTCGTCGCGTCGAAGCTGCCGGGATTCGCGCCCGGGGACCTCCTCGAGGGCTGGTTCGGATGGGAGGACTACACGTTGAGCAACGGGCACGGACCGGGCCGGGACGATCCTCCGCCCACGAAGCTCCCGCCCGATCTGCCGGCCCAGCACGCGCTCGGCGCCTTCGGGATCACCGGCATGGCGGCCTACTTCGGCGTGCTGGACATCGGGAAGCCCGCACCGGGGGAGACGTTCGTCGTCGACAGTGCGGCCGGCGGCGTGGGCTCCATCGCGGGTCAGATCGCGCAGATCCGGGGGTGCCGGGTCGTCGGGATCGTCAGCGGCCGGGAGCGACGCGATTGGCTCGCGCACGAGCTCGGGTGGGCGGGC
Organism: Thermoplasmata archaeon; assembly: GCA_030039865.1. Taxonomy (GTDB): domain Archaea; phylum Thermoplasmatota; class Thermoplasmata; order Lutacidiplasmatales; family UBA184; genus Lutacidiplasma. The sequence goes on along the minus strand of JASHUS010000166.1, from coordinate 779 downwards.
GTGATCGACCGACAGTCCGAGGACGTGGGCGCCCGGCTCGACGCGCTCTGTCCCGACGGCATCGACATCTACTTCGACAACACGGGACTTGTTCCGCTGCTCGACCTCGCGCTCGTCCGCCTCCGGTCCCACGGCCGGGTCGTCCTGTGCGGCGGCACCTCCGTCTACTGCCTGGAGGCGCTCCCGCCCGGACCGGCGCACTACTTCGACCTGATCCTGAAGGAAGGCCGGATGGAGGGCATCTACGGCGCGATGCACGAAGCCCGGTTCCCCGAGGCCCGCGCGGCGTTGGCCGCGTGGATGCGCGAGGGCCGGCTGAAACCCCTCGAGGACGTCGCGGTCGGCCTCGAGAACGCTCCCGCGGCGTTCGCCCGTGTCTTCGAAGGGAAGAACCGGGGCAAGCAGCTGCTGAAGATCGCGGAGACCGAGACCGAGTGAAAGTTCGACGGTCTATAATCGGCCGACGGCCTACCGGTATCGCCGATGTCCGAGGATTCGACGGCGCTCGTCGCTCGGCTCACGGATCCTCAGGTCAATCTCTACGCGCACGACCTCGAGGCGTCGATCCGGTTCTACCGCGACGTTCTGGGGTTCGCCCCCACGTTCCCGACGCCGGCGACGGGGCCACCCCGGCACGTCGAGCTCCAACTCGGCCCCCTCAGACTGGGCCTCGCCACGTTCGAGGCACTCCGCCAGGATCACGGGATATCGACCGACCGAGGACCGCCGCGCGGGGAAGTGGTGCTCTTCACGGACGATCCGGACGGCGCGTACGGCTG
>JASHUS010000165.1 GCA_030039865.1 Thermoplasmata archaeon | reverse complement strand
CGTCAGCGCTTGGTTGAGATCGAGCTTGGTCCCGCTCACCGAGGGCGCGGAGGGGGCCGTGAGCTCCGACGCCACGGCGACCGACGAGGACGCCGCGGAGGTCTCCGACTCGGCGGTCGTGGCGCTGTCCGTGACCTTCAACTCGAACGCGTAGGTATCGCCCGCGACGAGATCCCCCGAGCCGATCGAGCACGTCTCCGTGGCGCCCGCCGTCGCGCCGGTCCCTCCGTCGGTCGCACAGACCGTTGCGGTCCCGTACGCGCCGCCGTTCACCGCGTCGAGCCAGGTCCACGCGTAGGGGGAGGTACCGCTGCTCGGGATCGTCCCCGTCACGGTGAGGGCCTGGTTGAGGTCGAGCTTGGTCGTGCTCGCGGTGGGGGCCGCCGGGGCCGTCAACGCAGAGTGGACCGTGACGGTCGTCGAGGCCGCGGACGTGACGACGGCGGGCGAAGTCGCCGAGTCCGTGACCTTGAGTTCGAAGGTGTACGTGTCCCCGCTCGTGAGCGCGTTCGCCGCGATCGCGCAGGTCTCCGTCGCTCCCGCGGTGGCGCCCGTGCCCGAATCGGTGGCGCACTCGGTCGCGGTCGCGTACGTCCCGCCGTTCACGGACACGAGCCAGGTCCAGGCGTACGGCGCGGTGCCGCCCGTCGGGATCGTGCCGGTCACGGTCTCGGATTGATTGACGTCGAGGGCGGCGGCGCTGATCGTCGGCGTCGCCGGAGTGGAGAGCTGGCTGTTCACCGTGACGGCGGCGGCGGTCGTCGGTTCCGCGGTGTGTCCGTCCGCGTCCTCGACCGAGACGGTCAGCACGCAGTTCGTGGTGGGGCCGCTCGGCGAGTAGGTGAGCGTCGCGAGCCCCGAGTTCGTGAAGCCGGGGCAGCTCCCGGAGTCGACCGACCAGGTGTACGTGAGCGTCCCGGTCCCGCCGGTGGCCGTCGCCGTGAACGTCGCGGACTGGCTCACGTCCAGGACCTCGGTCGTGGGCGAGATCGTGATCGAGAGCGGCGAAGCCCCCTGGATCGCGACCGCGATCGCGCCCCAGCGGACCGATCCGGTCCAGGTCGGCTCGGACGTGTACGTGCCCGTTCCCGAGGCGGCGTAGTACTCGACGAAGGAGGCGGTCGCGACCCCGTCATTGATCGTCCCGGCCTCGGTGAACGCCGGGCTGGTGGTCGCAGTGAATGCGCTCGCCCCGTCCGTCGTCGAGACGATCCCCAAGATGGTCGTCGGCGCGACGCTCGTCGTGATGCTCGCGGAGGACTGGGTTCCGGTGTTGCTCTCGAACGTGCCCTTGCCGAAGATCGGCGCGCTCGTATCGACCCCCGAGAACGCGGAGAGCACGGCCGTCGCGGTGGTCGCTCCGGTGTGCGTCCCGGCGGCGGGATCGACCGTGATCGTGTCGGCTCCCGCGGTGCCGTCGAGGGCGTAGAAGACGTACTGGTAGTGGCCCATCCCGTTCCACTCGTTCGACGCCTCGAGGCTCCAGGTCGAGCCGCGACTATCCGTGACGTCCGAGGTCGAGAGCTGAGCGCCGGTCTCGCCCGAGTCGGTGATCGCGAGGATGAGGAGCTCGTCGGCGGACGCCGTGGTGATGTCGAGCGCGCCCGATCCGCCGGTGCCCCCGAACCAGTTGGCGGTGTCGCAGGTGCCCGTGCAGTACTCCTGCGGGTCCGTGTCGAACTTCGGGGCCGCCGGGTCCACCTCGGAGCGCGCGTGGGTCGCCCGCTCGACGAGGACGCTCGAAGACGCCGCGGATGTCACGGACTCCGGGGTCGTGGCACCGTCGGTCACGCGCAGTTCGAAGTCGTAAGCTCCGGGCTCGGTCGCTCCGCTGGTGGCGAACGTGCACGATTCGTACGCCCCCGCCGCCGCCCCGGATCCTCTCGGTACGGTGCACTCGGCCGGGGTCGCGAGCGCGTAGTTCGCGCCTCCGTCCGTGCTGTACAGCCACTGCCAGGAGTACGGGGCGGTGCCGGTGATCGGCACGCTCGCCGACACCGAGGTCGTCCCCCCTTGGACGACGGTCGCCACCCCCGCGGAGCTCGAGGCGATCGCCCACGCGCTCGACGCGGCTCCCGCATCCGTACCGGAGGGTGCCGAAGTGCTGGCGGCCGCCGCAACGACCGTGACCACGAGGCTCCCGCCCAGCATGAGCAGGGCCAGGAGCACCGCGGAGCTGGGCCGGTGTCGGTGCGCGCGGGGGTTCAGCATGTCGACCTACCGAGCCCAGCGCGTGGCGGCACGTTCGCGGTCCGGACCCGGCGTCGCCACGGGTAGGGCCCTCAGGCCCGCTACTACAGCCTCACCCGGCATCTGTAGCACTTTATTCGGGCGGTCCTACCACATAAACCCACAGGTCTCGTTTCGAGCCGGGGACAAGATTCGTTGGCTCGGACCCCCGTAGATTACGGAGACAAACGGGTCCCGACCGAGCGACGCGCGCGATGACCAAAGGGGCCGATCGACCGCGGCGGGAGCGGGATGCCCGTCCCGCGCGGTTTCCACTCGGGAATCGAGCTCCGCGGGCCTCAGGCAGAGCGGGCGTGCCGGTCGGTGAAGTCGAGGATGCGCTTCCACGAGTCCTGGCACGCCTCGCGGTGCTCCGCGAACGCCCGGTCAAAGTAGCTGTGGGGCGCGCCGGGGTAGGTGTGGGCCTCCACCTCGAGCCCCCGGGCACGCACTTGACTCGCGTACTCCTCGAACTCGGAGGCGGGCGTGCCCTTGTCGTCGCCCGCGAGCAGCATGAGGAGCGGGGCGGTCATCTTCGGGATCACGGCCCCCGCCCGCTCGATCGGGCGGCCGCCGTAGAACCCGATGCACCCGGCGAGCCCCTGGTCCTCGCCGGACTGGCGCCACGAGGCCGACCCCCCGAAGCAGAAACCGACGGTGAAGACCGGCAGCGACGGGCGGCTGTCCGACCGTAGCCGGTCCACCGCGGCGCGCACGTCCGCCGCGACGTGCATCGGCGTCACCTTCTCGAAATGCGACTTCCAGTCGAACGAGTCGTCCCGCTTGCCGAGCCCTGCGGTGCGACCGAAGTAGTCGATCGCGATCGCGCGGTACCCCGCCTCGGCGAACCGCACGGCCAGGTCCTCGTAGTACGGGTGGAGACCGCGAACATCGGGCAGGATCACGACTCCGGCGCTGAAGTCGCCGGCCGGGGAGGCCGAGTAGGCGCGGAATCGCTTCCCGTCGGCCGATGTGAGTTCCAGCTCGCCCTTCGTTCCCACCGGTCCGTGACGCGGAGGCTCGGGAGCTCGGGAGTCGTCCGTGTGGCACATGCGCAGGGTGAACCGCGGCGGGTAGTATCGCTAACGGGCCGCGGCTCCGGTCGGGGGTCCGTCAGTCCCGGAGTGCCGCGGAAAGCAGCGGACCATACGTCCGACGGACGACTTCGGCCAGGTCATCCGCCCGCTGGAGCGTGATGCAGCACAGCTCGTCGCCTTTGGTCCACGAGAGCAAGGCGAGCTTCTGGTCGGCGCCGATGCCGGCGCGCTCCCGCAGATCCTTCGGCAGGACCATCTGGCCCCGCGCGTCGACGTTCACCACCGCTTCGACACGGCAACCATTCAGCGCTCCGCCGCTCCGGCACGCGCAGCCCGCCGGGCACTCGGAGCCCTCGCAACAGCTCACTTCGACCGACGTGGCGCTCGCGGTTCTTGTTCTCGCCATGGTCTCTCGACCTCTCCCCAGGCCGACGGAGTACTTAGCGTACTCTGAATATTCTGAATAATCTGATTGTAAGGGCCCTCCAAAACCTCGAGGGGCCACGCAGCGAGGTCGATCCCGACGGTCGCGCTCAGGACAGGCGTCGGACCTCGTCGTAGCGGAAGCAGTCGACCGTGTGGTCGTTCACCATCCCTACGGCCTGCATGTGGGCGTAGATCACGGTCGAGCCGACGAAGCGGAACCCGCGCTCCTGCAGATCGTCGCTGAAGGCGTCGGACTCGCGCGTGGTCGCGGGGACCTGTCGCCAGGACTTCCAGGCGTTCTGGCGAGGTCGCCCGTCGACGAACTTCCAGCAATAGGCGTCGAAGCGGTCGAACTCCTTCTGGATCCGGAGGAAGGCGCGTGCGTTCGATACCGCCGATTCGATCTTTCGCCGGTTGCGCACGATCCCGGGATCTTGAACGAGCTTCTCCACGCGGCTCGGGGAGAAACGCGCGACCTTCGCGGGGTCGAAGCCGAGGAAGGCGCGCTCGTAGCCCGCGCGCTTGTTGAGCACGACCGACCAGCTGAGGCCGGCCTGGGCGCCTTCGAGGATCAGGAACTCGAAGTGACGACGATCGTCGTGGACCGGGGTTCCCCACTCGACGTCGTGGTACTTCTGCATCACCGGATCGCCGCCCTGCGCCCACGGACAACGGTTCATCCGGTCGCCTGCCTCCGACGGCACGCCTCCCGCCGGAGCCGTTCCGCCTCGACCCCCTCGAAAGTCGGGCTAGGGCTTAACTTTCCGCTCGCGACTTCGGGTACATGGCTGCGGGCTCCCGTCGCCTCGCTGCGATCATGTTCACGGACATGGTCGGGTACTCGGCCCTCGCCCAGGCCGACGAGGCGACCGCGCTCGAGGTCCTGGGACGCCACAACCGCCTCCTGCGGCCGGTCTTCGAGAAGTTCCGCGGCCGCGAGGTGAAGACGGTCGGGGACGCGTTCCTGGTCGAGTTCGACAGCGCGCTCGATGCGACGCTCTGCGCGCTCGAGATCCAGCGCGTCCTGCGCGAGTACAACGCCGCCGCCGTCGACCGCTGGCAGGTCCGCGTGCGGATCGGGATCCACGTCGGCGACGTCGTGGAGACCGGCGGCGACGTGCTCGGCGACGTCGTGAACATCGCCTCGCGGATCGAGCCCCTCGCCGAGCCCGAGGGGATCTGCATCAGCCAGCAGGTGTACGACCAGGTGCAGAACAAGGTCGCCGTCCCGTTCGTGCGGATGCCCCCGCAGGACCTCAAGAACATCCGCGTCGCGGTGCCGATCTACCGCGTCGGTGCGACCGTACCCGCCCGCCCGGGGGCCGCCGCGGATCGCGGGGCCTCGGGCGGCCGGCACCTCGCCGTCCTCCCGCTCTCGAACATCAGCCCGGACCCGGCCGACAGTTACTTCGCGGACGGTCTCACGGACGAGCTGATCTCGGTCCTTTCGCAGGTCCCCGGCCTGAGCGTGATCGCCCGGACCTCGGTGATCCCGTACAAGTCGAACCCGAAGTCGATCGACCAGATCGCGACCGAGCTCAAGGTCGATACCGTCCTGGAAGGGAGCGTCCGCAAGTCTGGCAACCGGATCCGGATCACGCTGCAGCTGATCGACGTCCCCACGCAGGGGCACATCTGGTCGAACAGCTACAACCGCGAGATCGACGACGTCTTCGCCGTCCAGGCCGACATCGCGGACCGGACGGCTGAGGCGCTGCGCCTGGACATCGCGCGCCGGAGCGGGATGGGCACGCGCCGAGTGCCCACCGAGAACTCGCAGGCCTACGAGATGTACCTGCGGGGGCTCGCCGATTCCGTCGGATTCCTCGTCAAGGACGCGACCGACGCGGCGCGCTGGTTCCAACGCGCGACGGAACTGGATCCGAACTTCGCCGAGGCCTACGCGGCCTGGGGGAACCTCTACGTCCGGATGGCCGGCGACTTCGCGCCGCTGCGCGAGGTCATGCCCCGGGCGCGCGAGCTCGCGGCGCGGGCGCTGGCCCTCGACCCGGAGTCCTCGGACGCGCACTCCACCCTCGGGAACATCGCACTGCAGTTCGACCACGATTGGGCCCGCTCCCGGGAGGAGTTCGAGCGCGCGATCGCGCTCAACCCCAACAACGTCGACGCGTATCGCTACTACACCCTCCTCCTGATCTCGCTCGAGGAGTTCGCTCGGGCCCGAGAGGTCGCCGAGCTGAACCTCCGGCTCGACCCCGGGAGCCAGCGGTACTCGCCGGTCGCCTGGATCGAGCTCGAGATGGGAAACTTCGAGCCCGCCCTGCGGAACCTCGAGGCCGAGCGGGACCGCGAGCCGACCCGGGTCCTCAACCACACGGTCCTCGGGTTCGCCTACCTCGCGGCGGGCCGACGCGCCGAGGCGGTCCGGGAGGCCGACACGCCCCTGACCGATCCGGACTGGGACTCCCGATTCGATCTGGCACTCCTGAACGCGCTCGTCGGTCGCCCGGAGCAGGCCCGGGGCGTGATCGCGGACGTCGAGGGCGGCCGCGGCACCGGCTACACCTCGGACGGTTACCTCGCGATGTTGTACGCCGCGATCGGCGAGAAGGACCGCGCGCTCGACCTCCTCGAGAAGGACTACCGCGAGGGCGACGCACTGCTCTGGCTCTGGTACCGGGGCATATTCTTCGATTCGCTGCGCGACGACCCCCGCTTCGTCGCGCTGATCCGGCAGTAGCGGCTCCCGTACCCGCCGAAGATCAATCGCCCCTCCCGCGCATCGGGGTCTTCCGCGTGATCGGACCGCGGGGCCCGTCGGCGAGCGGTGTGGGGACCGAGGCTCCCAGGCCGTGGAGATTGGATAAGTAGAAGCGACGCCTTCGCCGGGCATGGCGAGCGAAAAGTCTGCCGCCCCGAACGCGGCCAAGGTCGCCCGATCGATCCTCACCAAGAATCTCAAGGTCAAGGCCGGCGAACGCGTCACCATCGAGGCCTGGCCGCACACGCTGCCCTGGGCGATCGCCCTCGCGCGCGAGGCGCGCCGGTTGAAGGCGCTGCCGATGGTGCTCTACGAGGACGAGGACGCGTACTGGGACGCGATCGCGAACGGCCAGAGCAAGATCCTGGGCACCGCGGCGTCCCACGAGTGGGCGGCGCTCGGCAAGACGAACGTTTACATCCACATGTGGGGGCCCGGCGACCGGGTGCGGCTCAACGCGGTCCCCGAGAAGCGACTCGACGAAGCGTTCCGGTTCAACGACGGCTGGTACGCCGCGGCCCGGAAGTCGGGCCTGCGGGGGCTACGGCTCGAGCTGGGCCGGCCGTTCCCGACGCTCTCCGTGGCCTACGACGTCGACCAGCAGAGCTGGCTCGACCAGATCGCGGCCGCGTCGCTCGTGCCGCCCGAAGAGCTCGAGCGGCGGGCCGCGCCGATCGCGAAGCGGCTCCGCGCAGGACGCCGCGTTCACATCACCCACCCGAACGGCACGGACCTCACGCTCGGCCTCGCGCGGCGACCGGTGTACGTCTACTCCGGCCGTCCCGCGGTCGGCGACAAGAAGCGGCCGTTCGACATCCTCGCGAACCTGCCGGCCGGCTCCGTCCGGACGAGCCTCGACGAGTCCGTGGCGGACGGCACGATCGTCGCGAACCGCACGTGCTACTACGACGATGGGTCCGCCACCGGCGCGGTGTTCGAGTTCGCCGGCGGCAAGCTGAAGAGCGCGAAGTTCGACACCGGGGCGGAGCGGTTCGACGGCCCGTTCGCGAAGGCCCGCAAGGGCCGCGACCAGCCCGGCTTCCTCTCCTTCGGGCTGAATCCCGAGCTCCACAACACGCCCCAGGTCGAGGACCTCGAGGCCGGAACGGTCATGGTCTCCGTGGGGGGCAACCGGAATCTCGGCGGCAAGAACGCAGCGAACTTCTTCGGCTGGGCGATCGTCGCCGGCGCGAAGGTCGAGATCGACGGGAAGCGCGTACCGCTCCCGCACTAGCCGACCCACGAAACCGTCGGACTCCCGCGCGGCCGAGCCTACTTCCGCGCCCCGGGCGCTCGGGGCCCGAGCTCGTCCCGGAGCTTCGCGAGCGCCGCGGCGGTGATGCCGATCATCCGCTTGCCGTCGACCCGCTGGCGTGCCTCGCCGTCCCGGAACACGACGACCGTCGGGGTGATTTCGATGCGGAACGTGTCCCAGAGAGGACTCTCGAGGTCGGTGATGTCCGCGATCATCAGCTCGCCGTTCATCCGGCCGCGTTCCGCGACGAACTTCGCCATGAATCGGCGCGTGGGGGGGCACCAGGTCGCGCCGAAGCACACGACGGCGAGGCCGGGCCGCTCGAGCCGGGTGCCCGAGAAGTCCCCCGCGCCCAGCACCGGAAGGCCGGTGGCGGTCCAGGTACGCTCGGTCATGGGACCCCCGGGACGCCCGGCCTCCGAGGTCTCCGACTCAGAACTTCGACAGGATCCATGCGTGGACCTCGGGGATCCGCCCCCGGTAGAGTGTCAAGTGCCCTTCCTCCGGCTCGAGATGCGCTTCCGCATGGGGCACGTGGGTCGCGAGCCACTGACCGTGGGCGAACGGAACGAACCGGTCGTGCACGCCGTGCCAGACCTGCACGGGTCCGCGGATCGTCGAGAGTTCGAATCCCCAGGGCTCGACGTCGCTCAGGTTGTCGTCGCGCATGCCCGCCGCTCCGTTCCGCAGTCCTTCGCCTCCTTGGGTCTGAAAGAAGTCCAACAGCTCGGGGGTGAGCACCGGTCGGTCGACGTCGGAGAGCAGGCTATCCAGCATCTGCCGCATCTCATCGGGACCCGCATGGGCCAGCTCGCGCGCGTCGCTCTCGGTCTTCGCCTCCCACGCCACGCGGTCGCTCATCATGAGCCGGAAGTCCTCGAGGTTCGCCGCTCCCATCCCGGCGAGCGGGTCGAAGCCCGTACCGTTCAACGGCGCGACGCCGGCGAGCGAGGACGCCGCGACGACTCGGCCGGGTAGCAAGGCCGCGCACGCGAGGGCCGGCGCGCCGCCGCCCGAGTGGCCCCAGATCCCGAACCGCTCGATCCCGAGCGAGTCCGCGATGGCGCCGACGTCGGTCGCGACGTCGGCCATCCGACGGCCCCGCCTCGGGGTCGACCCACCGTACCCCGGGCGGTCGTAGCCGATGAGGCGGATGCCTCGAGCCCGCGCATCGGCGACGTGCGGCGGATAAAGGAGCCGAGAGCCCGGAGTCCCGTGGAACGAGAACACGGGGCGACCGGTAGGGTCCCCGTCCTCCCGCACGGCGAGCTCGCGTCCGTCGGGCTGTCGCACCACGTGATCGCGCATCGCACCTGCGCCGGGCAAACCGGACGGGTATCTAACCGAGCGCCGAGGAGGCCGCGTCCGCTAGGTCAGCACGACCTCGAGCGTCACGAACGTCGACTCACCGGAGCAGCCCGGGTCGCCGGAGCGAGAATCGTACGCGCTCAGGTACTCGAGATACGTTCCCGGGGCGGCCGAGGGGCTGATGTGGAGCGTCTCGATCGTAGTGAACGAGGGCGACGGGGTGCCGGCCCAGCCGCTGATCGACCAACCGGTGGTCGTGGCCGGACAGCTCGACAGGTACGACGTGCCGAACAGGCGCGCGGCCTCGACGGAAAAGTGGTACGTGGTCGTGCCCGCCGGTAGATAGACGAGCCCGGACGAAGTGCCCGTGTAGAGCATCTCGAAGAGCTCGTTGTCGATCGCGGTGAGGGTCCGGCTGACGGTGAGGTGGACGCGGGACGGGGTCCCCGGCGTCTCGAACTTCCCCAGGGACGGCGCCTTGCCGTCGACCTGCGTGCCGGTGAAGAGGAAGGAGAAGTCCGGTGCGACCTGGTGCGTGTAGTACACCTCCTCGTAGTCCGTGAAGTCGTAGTAGGTCAGATTGTCGCAGCTGTAGAACGAGGAGACGTCGAACGCGGTTCCGCCGGTCGCGGCGGATAATCCGCCGATGAACGTCTCCCCCTGGTAGACGTAGTAGTACAGGGTCCCGGCCGAGAAGGCCATCGTGAAGGTGTACGTCGCGCCCGGGGCGAGGGTGAAGTAGTCGGGATCGTAGTAGTAGCCGCTCGCACAGTAGGTCGTGTACGAGTACGTGAAGCCCCAGCTCCCGAACGTGTTGGAGAGGCCGATCTGATCGTAGGATCCGGCGTTGTCCCAGACGGAGAGGAGAACGTAGTAGAACTGCCGGGTCTCGGCGGAGATGTTCGCCGCCGGTATCGTGATCTGCACGGAGACCTGACCGGCGGAAACGTTCGCGGCCGACGTGGAGAGCGCGCTGCCGGCCCACCAATGGGAGACGACGAGCTGTGGCGGCGCGCCCGACACCGGGATCGGATCCGGGTGCGGGGCGGGCACGCTCGAACCGGTCGACGGCTCGGCCGCCGACGCGCCGGCCGGGGCCCCGGGGGCCGGCACCGACTGGGCCGTCGCCATGCCGAGGGCAGAAAGGACGAAGACGAACGAGACGCCGAACGCGATCCAAGTACTCATCCTCATCGCGGTCACCTCACGAGAGGCGACGGATATACGTCGGGCTACTTTAACGGTGGAGTCGCTGGGCGGGAGCCCGTCGACCCGAAGCGCGCCGGGTCGAACGACGACAGGTCGAATCCCGTCGGCTCGTGCCGGGCGAGCCGGGCCGCGACCTCTCCGACGACGCTGGTGAACTTGAACCCGTGACCCGAGCACGCGCTCACGACCACGACCTCGGGATGTCGCGGGTGCGCGCCGATCAGAAAGTCCCGGTCGGGGGAATTGGTGTAGAGGCAGGAGATCGACTCGCGCTCCCGCGGCACGAGACCGGCGAGCGAACGCGCCGCGAACTCCCGCGCGGGAAGCGCGTCGGCCTCCCGGAGCACGCGGTCGACCTGGTCGGGTCCGGGCACCACGGTCCCCCCGCGCGTGCCGATCTTGACCCCGTCCCCGAAGTCGGGAAGGCCGTACGTCTGGCCGAT
>JASHUS010000164.1 GCA_030039865.1 Thermoplasmata archaeon | reverse complement strand
GATGGTGGTCGACGTGAGCGCGACCCTCTTCACGCCCGAGGCGATCCAGGACGAGCTGCTGTACCAGCACCGGGTCTTCGTCCGGGCCGGCAACTATCTCTCCGTCCAGTACGGCGGCCGATTCGTGCGGCTGTCGTTCTCGAACCCGCCCGCGGACATCGACCGGTTCGCGAACGCGTTCCCGGCCGCGATCGACGCGCTGCGGTCCAAGGTTCCGGCGCCCCGGGCGGCCTAGGCGAGCGGGCGGACCGACGCGTCGACGACGACGTGGGTGCGGCCCGGCCCGTACGGCTTCACCTCGCGCGCGTGCGGCGCCGCTCGTGGGACGGCACCCGCGGCCCTCAGCGACGCCGTGACTTCCTCGACCGCGCGTCGGCGGGCGTCGGTCGAGTCCACGACGAGGTGGACGTGGAGCCAGCCGCCATCGTGCCGTAGCGTACCGAGCGCGCGGGGGATCCACGGGACCGCGCTCGGCAGGTAGCCGAGCACGACGCGGTCGGTCTCGCGATCCGGCAGCGGAACGTACCGGTTGTCGCCCGCGAGCACCGTGACCCGCTCCGCGACCGCGTTCCGGACGAGGTTCGCGCGCAGGTACTCGAGCGCGACCGGATTCTTCTCGACCGCGTAGACCCGCTGCGCCCGGCCCGGACGGGCGGCGGGGATCGCGAAGTACCCGATCCCGGCGAAGAGGTCGACCACGACCTCGCCGCGGTGGACGAGGCGACCGAAGCGGTCCCGCTCGGTACGGTTCCCGGCCGCGAACATGATGCGGGCGGGGTCGAACGTCCACCGGACCCCGTGCTCGAGCACCTCGGTCTCGGTTTCCCGGCCGGCGATGAGCTCGACGTGAGGAGTACGGTACTCCCCCGCGATCGGGCCGAGGACCGAGAGCACCGAGACGACTCCGAGCTCCGCCTGCCACGCGGCGCCAATCACCGTGGAGTACGGGCGCAACTCGGACGGGAGCCGGAGGACCAGGACGCGCCCGAGCCGCTGGTAGCCCGCGGGCATCCGCTCGGCGAGGCGGGGACCTGCGACGTCCGCGAGCCGGGCGCGCACGCGCTCGGCCGGAGGGCGTCGATCGCGCCGCGGGGTGCCCGTCCGCATACGGCCGGACCGGCGGCCCCGGCTACGCCGGCGGCGCCTCGGGCCCCTTCTCGAGGACGACCTCGAGGAACTGCTTCAGGTGAGCGGTGAGGATCGGGTTATCGGTGAACCCGCACGCCTCGAGGCCGGGAGCCGCGAGCAGGGCGTGCTCGCCGTCCGCGAGGACCTCGGTCGCGAGGAGGTTCTCCCGCGCGACGTACTCCACGCCCTCGGGCACCCGCTGGAGCGGGGCGGTGACGAAGGTGACCTGCACGCCGCGCTTCACCGCGTGCTGGATCTTCTTGCCGAGGTCGTCGCGCAGCTCGGCGACCTGGCGCGTCGTGAGGATGAACGTGCGGCTCGACTGGTCGAGCAGCTCCCCGATCTTGCCGACGACCTTGTCGCGGCCCGAGAGCAGGTAGACGAGCTGCGGCTCGCCGTGCTCCCCGACGACGCGGTGCAGCTGGGCGAGGCTCTCGAAGACCTCCTGGATCGCGCCTTTGAGCGATTCGGCCACGTCGAGCGGCGGGGTGGGGCGGAAGAGGATCGGCTTGCCGCCGGTCGGCTTCGCGTACCCCTTCTCGGAGAGCGACTCGAGCACCTTGTACGCGCTCGTTCGCGGGATGCCCGCGGCGGTCGCGAGCGTCGCCGCGTCCCCGACGCCCCGGGCCACGAGGGCGATGTAGGCGCGGGCCTCGTACTGGGTGAGCCCGACCTTCCCGAGGACCTCGGCGGCGAGGCGGAACTCCTCGGACGAGGGGTTGCCGAGCGCGACCGCCGTCTCCTCGACGGGGGCCGCCTGCGATCCTTCGGGCATGCGCGCGACTCGGCCGAACGGGCCGAGCCGGTTCATAACTCCCCGGGTTCGCCGCGTCCTTCGCCCCGCGCGGGGCGGGTCGATACCCCGCGGGCGAGTCGGAATAGGTAGGCCCCGACCGGGCGGCGGGCCCGGCCGGGGCGGGAAGCGGTTCAGCTGGCGACCAGCCCCTCGTCTCCGGCGGGCAGCGACCCGGCGCTGTCGATCCAGGCAAGCGTGCCGTTCGCGGCGACCGAGAACTCCTCGACGTTCCCACTACCCGCATCGTGAACGAAGAGCAGGTGCCCCCCGTCCGCCAGCGCGAGGTCCGTCGGCGTCGCGCCGGTCGACGCGGCGACCGATTGGAGGAGGACGAGGCGACCGCCCCCGCTCACCGCGTAGCTCGAGATCGAGTTGCTGTCCGCGTTCGTCGTGTAGGCGTACGCCCCGTTCGGCGTCACGACGACCCAGCACGGCGCGGTCTCGAAGTCCGAGACCGAGTTGCTGATCACCGCGAAGTAGCCGTTCGAGTGGACGCGGTACGACGAGAGGCTCCCCGACGCCGCCTCGCTCACCGCGAGCTGGCCGTGCGGCGTGAACGCGAAGCCGTACGGGGTCGAGCCGGCCGACGCGTGGAACGAGCCCGCGCGCGCGATCCCGCGGTGCGAGACGGAGAAGACGTCGATCAGGTTCGTCGCCTTCTCCGTGATCGCGAGGACGGTCCCCGCCGGGTTGAACGAGATCTGGGCCGCGCCGGTCGCGCCGGACGTGCTGAGCGATTCGGTCGATCCGGCGAGCGGCGAGAGGATGCCGTGCGCGGAGAGCGAGAACCCGGCGATGTTGCCGGGGCTCGTCGCGCTCCCGTCGTTCAACACGTACACGACGCCGTCGTGGATCGTCAGGCTCACCGGGAGGATGCCGCCCGAGGCGACAACGTCCGTCAGCGTGAGCGACGGGACGCCGCCCGGCGCGCTGATCCGCAGGACCGAGATCTGGCTGCTACCGGCGTCGACCGCGAGGAGCCACTGACCGTCCGAGGAGAGCGCGAGGCTCCCCTGGTCGGCGAGGCTCGCACCGGTCCCGGTGCCGCCGGTCGAGAAGTTCCCGACCCACGAGAGCGCTCCGCCCGAGGAACGCTCGAAGACGACGATCTCGTTGCCCAACGGCGAGTTCGTCATCGTGAACACGGCCCCGGGCCCGGCGGGCCCGGCCGTCGACGTCGACACCGGGGCCGCGAAGCTCGGGCTCGCGATCACGATGAGGGCCAGCGCGGCTCCCACCATGGCGATACCCCATGCTTTCATGGTGGCCGTCCGACGGGGCGGGCGGTACATCTTTCTCGCACAGAATCTCGCCCGAGTCTCGCCCGAATTCGGCCCGAAGCCGCCGGTGTCAGCGCGCCACGACGCTAGTTCAGCGCGGTCCAGAGGATCGCGCCGAGGCCGGCGGCCTCCGTGACCCCGATCCCGAAGAGGAAGGGGGACAGGGAGTCCGGGATCAAGGGCATCGTGGCGAGGTAGGAGTAGACCACGAGCAGGTTCTGGACGATGAACGCGCCTGCGAACAGGAGGAGCGCGAGGCTGAACGTCGCCTTCGTCTGGGCGTAGATCCGACGGTAGAGCGTGAAGAGCACGATCGTGAGTCCGATGTTGGCGACGCCGAGCAGGAGGCTGAGGTCCATCCAGAGCGTCGTCATGGGCCCCAGCCCTCCGGGCCCGAGTCGGTGACCGGCGCGACGGTCCGTCGAACTGTCCGCCCGCTCGCGGGGATGGCCCGAACCTCGTCGAAGCGTACGGCGAGCTCCGGGACGAGGTCGTACGGGGCGGCGTAGCCGCGTCCGACCGGCCGGTAGACGAGGCCGTTGCGTTCGAGAAGGGTCAGGTGGTGCCGGATCGTCCGATAGTCGATCCGCAGCGAAGCCGCGAGCTGGTTCGCGTTGTACGGATTCGATCGGAGCATCTCCAGGATCCGTAGGCGATTCGGGCCCCCGCGCGTGCCGGCCAAGAGATACCAGAGCAGGGTGCGCGAGACGGCCGGCATTCGCGGGGCGAGCCGGGTGCCGCTATTTCATCCCTGCGCGGTCGCCTATCGCGTCAAAAGGCTATGCGGTGACGCGGGTCTTGGTGGGGTCCGCCGGCGGCCGAGGTTCCGAGGACCGTGGTTGATCCGATCGTGTTGGGGCTCGACATCGTAGCGGACTCCGTGAGCCTCGCGCTGCCCGCGGCGCTCTGGGCCGTCCTCTTCCTGCTGGCCTGGGAGCACACGCCGTTCGCCGAGAGCATCGGGTTCGGCCGGTGGGCGTTCTGGCTTCTCCTGCCGGGAGCGCTGCTCGCGTCGCTCGCGCTCCTTCCCATCGCACCGGTCTCGTACGACTGGGTCGCGGTGAGCCTGGCCGGGGCGATCTTCCCGCTCATCGTCGGGGCGCTCGCCTTCGGGCGCGCGGCCCCGCCGCTGGGCCGCAGCTTCGCCCGCTACCTGGCCTTCCTGACGGTGGAAGCGGCGACGCTGTTCGTCCTCGTGTTGCCCGCTTCGGGTCCGCTCGTGAGCTCGCTCGGGGTGGGCGGAACCGGCGCCGCCGGCGGCATGATCGTCGCCGTCGCGCTCGCGTCGATCGTTTGGGCGCTGGTCGCGCTCGTTCTCTTCGCGCGGGGGCCGCCCGCCGATCCGAGCCGCCCGGGATCCGGCTCGGGGCGGGTCGTCGGGTTCTCGCTTGCGCTAACGACGGCCGTCCTCGCGAGCACGTTCGCCGCGACGGCGGCGATACCGGGCGTCGGGATCGTGGAGCAGTTCCCGGAGTACCTGATGCCCCCGATCGGCGCCGGGCTCGTCGCGGCGGCGCTCGCGCCCCGCATCTTCCCGGGACGGGAGGCGTACGCGCTCCCGACCGCGTACCTGACGACCACGTTCGGCGTCCTGCTCGGCGCGGACCTCCTGCGCCAGCCGCCGCTCTACGGGACCGGGCCCGCCGGCCTCTACACGATCGGCGGCGCCGGGGTCCTCGACCTCGTCTATCTCTCGGGCCTCCTCGCGCTCGGCACGGCGCTCCTGGGCCACCTCGCCGCCGGGCGGCGGTTCACGCCGGTGGATGGCGGGACGGGCGCCACGGTGCCGACGCCGCTCGGGCTCCTCGCCCTGTCGTTCCGAGAAGGGGTGCGCGGCGAGCTCGGCGCCTCGCTCGGCCACGCCGACGCCGCCGCGCGCGAGGCGGCGCTCCAGGCGCACCGCCTGCTCGACCTCCCGCCGCCTCCGACGGAGCGGCCTTGGCAGGGACTTCCGGTCCCGGGCTGGGTCGTGGCGGATCAGGCGAACCTCGACGCGGTCTCGCGGGCGGGCACGACGGACGTGCGGGAAGGGTTCCGCGCGTGGCTCACCGCCCGCTGGCTCGTGAACATCGGCCGCGAACTTGGCATCCGCCGGTTCGGCTCGGTCGGTGCCCGCGCGGCGGCGTTCGTCCTCGACCTGGCGATCGTCATCCTCCCCGCGGTCGCGATCTGGTTCGCCCTCGCGCTCACGATCCCGGGCGACCTCGACGCGCTCCTCAGCAACGTCGGGTACAACGCGGCGATCTACGGGTTCGTCGCGATCGCGTTCCTCTACCTCGTGCTCGTCGAGACCGTGACCGGCACGTCGCCGGGGAAGCGGCTCGTCGGACTCGCCGTACGCGACCGGCACATGCAGGTGCCCGCCTTCTCCTCGGCCCTCGTGCGGAACGTCTCGATCCTTCCCGTCCTCACGGTCGTCGCGCTCGGGGGGGCGATCGCGGTCGCCTTCTCGCTCAAGGTCTCGTCGCTCGGCAACGTCTCGATCGACGGCGTCGCGCTCCCCGCGGGCCTCTTCGCCCTCGGGATCGTCGTCGGCGTCGTGATCGGAGGCGTGGCGCTCCTGAGCGCGCTCGGGGCGCTCCTGATCGTCCTCACGTCGGAGCGCCAGCGCCTCGGCGACGTCTGGGCCGGCACCTGGGTCGTCCGGGACCGACCCGTGGTCCTGCCGCCTAGCCCGCTCGCTCCGGCCCCGGCGCCGGCGCCTCCGGCGCCCCCGGGGCCGACCCGGTCTTCGTGAGCCGGATCGCGATCGACGAGACGTTCGCGTCCCGCCCCTCGCGGTTCACGAGGCGTTCGGTGTCGATCGAGATCGGGCCGATGTCGACCTGGCCCTCGAGGAAACGGCGCCGGACGACCTCGGCGACGTCGACCGCTTTCGCGATCGCGTTGCCCCGCGCCTTGACGAGCACGGGGCCGATCCCGGCGTTCAGCTGCGTGACGACCTGGAAGACGTAGGTCATCGTCGGCTTCTGGCCAATGAAGACGACCGGGCCGTCGGGCGGGCGTTCGGCCATGGGCCGGGGGCCTACCGGGGCCCCGTACAAGTCCTTTTGCGGGGGAACCGACGTATACCGAAGGGGAAAATGACCCGTGTTCGCAAAGGTTATCGCTCGGCCCCCGTACGCGCGGTCGACCGTGCAGGGGTGGCCCAGCTTGGTCAAAGGCGCCAGGTTGAGGTCCTGGTCTCGTAGGAGTTCGTGAGTTCAAATCTCACCCCCTGCATACCTCCTGCACTTCCGTCGATGAACGGGGAACCTCCGGT
This sequence comes from Thermoplasmata archaeon, assembly GCA_030039865.1. GTDB lineage: Archaea > Thermoplasmatota > Thermoplasmata > Lutacidiplasmatales > UBA184 > Lutacidiplasma. The sequence goes on along the minus strand of JASHUS010000164.1, from coordinate 3,343 downwards.
CTGCCCGAACTGCGGGACACCGCTCGGGCCGAACGCCCGGGTCTGCGCCAACTGCGGTCACGAGCTCGCGCCCCCGTCGGCCGACCTCCTCCCGCCGGACGACGTCGATCCCGACCCTCCGGCGGCGCCCCCGACCGCCCGGGTCGCGGCGGATCCGCCGCCGACGAGCGCTCCCCGCCGCGCCCCGCGACGCGCCCCGGCCCGTCGTGCGGCCGCCGGGCCTCCCGGGGACAATCCGTTCGCCGCCGAGCTCACGCGCCGCCTCAACCGGCTCGGCCAGTGGGCCGAGGGGGCCCAATCGCTCGGCGTCCAGCTCCCCCGGTTCCCGGCGTGGGCCGAGGAGGCCGCGCGGACCGCACCGGATCCCGAGCCGTGGGCGGAGGTGATCCGCGGCATCGAGCGGATCAGCCAGCAGCGGCTTGCCGGCGCGTTCGACGAGTGGGAGCGCCGGACGAAGGCCCGGCTGACCCGGCTCGAAGCGTACTCGGTCGACAGCCGGCTCGAGCGCGACCAGATCGAGGAGACGCTGCACGCGGTCCGCTCGGGCGACATCCTGCTCGCGCTCTCGACGTTCCAGCAGGTCGACCGGGTCGTCGCGCTCAAGGAGCGGCACCTCGACCAGGCCCGCGACGAGCTCGAGCGAGTCGTGGCCTTGATGAAGGACATGCAGGCGCTCGGCGTCGAGCCCCCGCAGGACCCGAGCGAGGTCGCCGAGGACCTCGAGGGCGAACTCCGCGCCGGCAAGCTCGCACCGCTGAAGCAGCAGATTCGGGCCCTACGACTTCAGGCCGTGAACCGGCTCAAGTCCGGCCTCCCGCGCTACATTTCCGAGTACGGCGACTACCTGCTCGGCGAGCGGGAGCACGGCGTCCCGACGGAGGTCGAGGCGACCGAGCTCGCGCGCGGCGCGCGCGAGTTCTTCCGCGGGCACCCCGAGGAGGCGCTGCGGCGGCTGCGCGCGCTGCAGCAGCGCCACGGACCGCCCCCGAGCCGCCCGATCCGCTCGTCCACGGCGGGCCGGACCCGCTAGGTGCCGGCCGGAATCAGAGCATCCGCTCGAACAGGCGCACGTCCTCGCGCCACTGGTGCTTGTGGAGGACGCCGGACTCGGCGAAGCCCAAGTGCGCGAAGAGCGCCGACGCCGCGGAGAACCGGGTGAGGACCTCGGCCCACGCCTCGAGCGCCTCCGATCGCTTGGCCCAGTCGAGCGCGCTCGCGAGCAGCGAGCTCGCGACGCCGTGGCGCCGCGCGTCGGGATCGACCGCGAGGTCGAGCAGCTGCACGCTGCCCTGATCGAGCTCGCAGCCGACGACCCCGACAATCCGCCCATCGCGGCGGGCGGCGAAGTACGTCACGCCTTCCATCCAGCTCGTGAACTCGAGCGGGCTCGGCTGCCAGGACTTCACGAGCTCCGACGGGAGCCCGGTCTTCTCGCCCTCCCAGACCTTCTTGAAGAGACCGCAGATCGCCGGGACGTCCTGGTGCGTGATCCGCTCGACGACGATCGTCTCGGTCGGCTTCGCGACGGCCGGGGACGCGGCGTCGTCCCGGCCCGGTCCGTGCTCGCTGGGCAAAGTTCGATCTCCGGTCCGGGGCGCGACCGCCGCAAGGTCGCCTCTCGTTCTTGAATCTTGCTTACCGCGTCGGGGCCGCGGCGGTAAGGCGCGGCGATTTAGCGGCCCGGACCGTCTCCCGACGCGCGGTCGTGTCGGGCGAGTGGGTCGACTGGCACCGCCAGTACGAGAACGGCGGACGCGGGCTCGCCCGCCGTCTGGAGGCCGTCCAGGGATTCATCCGCGCGATGCTCGACGGCGCGCCGCCGGGCCCGATCCGCGCGATCAGCCTGTGCGCGGGCGACGGCCGCGACCTCCTGGGGGCGCTCGCCGGCCACCCGCGGGCCGAGGACGTCCGCGCGCGCCTCGTCGACGCGACGCCCGAGCTCGTGGACGCGGGTCGCCGCGCGGCGCTGCGCCAGGGCCTGCCCGCGATCGAGTTCGTCCTCGCCGACGCCGGGATCACGGACCCGTTCGAGGACGCGGCCCCCGCGGACCTCGTGCTCGCGTGCGGGATCTTCGGCAACGTGACCAACGACGACATCCGCAACACGATCCGCCACCTCCCCGAGCTCTGCGCGCGGGACGCCACGGTCGTCTGGACGCGCGGGCGGTTCGCCCCGGACCTGACGCCCACGATCCGCGGCTGGTTCCTCGAGACCGGGTTCGTCGAGCTCGGCTTCATCGCGATCCCCGACACGACCGCCGCGGTCGGCGCGAACCGGCTCGACACGCTCCCCGCCCCGTACCGTCGCGGCATCCGACTCTTCACGTTCCTTCCGCGGGAGGAGCGCCCGTCCGTTCGGGCGCAGGCCGCCCCGCCGTGACCGGCCCGCCGGAGGGCGAGGGCACGCTCCTTTCTGGCCCGCGCCTCGTGCTCGAGCCGCTGCGCGCCGAGCACGCGATCGAGCTCTACGAGGCGCTGCGCGACCCGCGCGTCTACTCGTACCTCCCGCAGGATCCTCCCGCGTCGCCGGAAGCGCTCGCCGCGCAGTACCGCCGGATGCTCGGCGGACCCGAACCCGGGCGCGCGGAGATCTGGCTCAACTGGGCCGTGCGCGTCCGCGCGAACGCCCGGGCGATCGGAACGGTCCAAGCGACGATCCAGCCGTCGGCCGAGAACGCGTTCGTCGCGTACCTCCTCGGGCCGGCGTTCTGGGGGCAGGGGTACGCGCGCGAAGCCGTGCGCGCCCTCCTTCACTGGCTGCGCGCGCGCCCGGACGTGCGGACCGTGGAGGCGATCATCGATCGCCGGAACACCCGATCCGTGGCGCTCGTCCGTCACCTCGGATTCGAGCGCGTCGCCTCGGTCGAGAAGGCGGAGTTCTTCAAGGGCGCCTGGAGCGACGAGGACCGGTACCGGCTCGTCGTTCGCTGACGGGACAGTCCCCGTCAGGGCGTGTGGCGCGACGGGGTCCGCGGGAACGGCGTCGTCTCGCGGATGTGCTCCCGGCGGAGGAGCCAGCGCAGGAACCGCTCGATCCCGATGCCGAAGCCCGCGTGCGGGACGTTGCCGTGCCGGCGGAGATCGAGATACCACTCGTACGCCCCGACGTCGATGCCGAGCGCGTGGAGACGCTCCTGGAGGCGGTCGATCCGGGTCTCGCGGCACGACGCGCCGACGATCTCGCCGTACCCCTCGGGCCCGAGAAGGTCGGCGGCGTCGACCGTGCGCGGGTCGCTTGCGTTCTGCAGCATGTAGAACGCCTTCAACTCGCGGGGGAAGTGGGTGAGGAAGAGCGGCTGCGTCCCGTTGATCGTGAGCGCCCGCTCCTCCCCGCTGCCGAGGT
>JASHUS010000163.1 GCA_030039865.1 Thermoplasmata archaeon | reverse complement strand
GGGTCACGCGCGATCCGGATGCCGACCTTCTTGAGGAACGACCGGCGGTCGTCGAACGAGTTCCTCAGGTGGATGCGGACCTCCTCGACGGTCTTGGACGGGATCGGGGGCGTCCGGACGACGGTCGGCACCCACCCGATCTTCCGTTTCAGGTCGTTCAGGACCGAACCGCCGCGACCGATCGCGGCGCCCGGGTTGGCCGCCTCGATCGTGACCTCGCCGGTCTCGGGCTCGAAGAACAGCTGGTTGATCTCCGCCTCGGGAGGGATCACCTCCCGCGTCATCTTCTCGGCCTCCTTCGGGTCGATGAGCGTCGCGGGGTCGCTGCGAACGACCACGCGCCGGTGGAGTCGCTGCGCGACCTGCCGGAGCAGGTCGCCGCCCGAGAGGAACGAGTCGAGTTGCTTCGTGTAGAGGACGATCTGCGGGCCCTCGAGCTCGATGTCGGTGACCTCGATCGTTTCCGGTAGGACCTCTTTCAAGGCTCCCCGGGCTTGCTCTAAGAGCGAGTCGAAACTCATCCACGTTGCGAAGAGGTTCGCGCGAAACGGTTGGGCCGCCCGGCCCTCCGTAGACCCTACGGAAGCGGCGGAGGCAACGGAATCTTGAGGGCCTTCAGGCGTTTATTGATTTCGTCGTCGGCGAGCTCGCGGTACTCCTTGGCGCTGATGACGTTGACGAGGTAGCCGTCGCCGCTCGCGTTGTCCCGGCGCATCGCCGCCGTCAGGCCCCGGAGCGCGAGGTCGATCCCGTCCGACGTCGACATGTCCCGCGAGTAGCCTTCCTCGACGATCCCGTAGGCGAACGGCGAGCCGGAGCCGACCGAGACGAACCGGTCCTCGATCGAGCCGCCCGCCGGGTCGACCGAGAAGATGTGGCCGCCCTTCGGGTCGGTGCCGCCGAGGATCATCCACGCGTAGTACGGGTAGTAGCGGTTGCCGCTCAGGATGTTCGCGAGCAGCGTCGCGGCGCCCTCCGCGCTCAACGGCGCGTTCCGCCGCAGGCGGTACAGCGCGACCTCCGCCTTCAGGTACCGGACGAGCACCTGCGCGTCGCCGACGAGCCCGGCGATCGTGATGCCGATGTTCTGGTCGATCTTGAACAGTTTCTGGGTCGCCTTGTTGGAGATGAAGTTCCCGGCGGTGGCGCGCCGCTCGGTGGCAAGGACGACCCCGTCCTTGCAGACGAGGCCCACCGTGGTCGTACCCTTGAGAAGGCGGTCCGGATCGATCGCGCTGACCGTGCTCTGCATCGTGGAACCCCGGGCTGACCCGAAATCGAGCCACCGACCCGGGGTCGATATATAACGCCTCACCGGCGAGTTACGAGCACGTCACCGAGCGGCGATCCGGGCCGGGCCCGACCGCCGCGGCGCCGAGAGCGCGGCGGCGGGACGTCGCCGCTCGACACCCATTAAAGCCCGGTTCGCTACGCCCCGCGTCGTCCATGCTGCGGCACGATGTCGTCGTCGTCGGGGCAGGCCTCGCCGGCCAGCGGGCCGCGCTCGCGGCGCGGCAGGCCGGGAGCGACGTCGCGATCGTCACCAAGCTCCACCCGCTGCGCTCGCACTCGGGCGCCGCGCAGGGCGGGATCAACGCGGCCATGGGGGCGGAAGATTCCGTCGACACGCACATCTACGACACGGTGAAGGGCTCGGACTACCTCGGCGACCAGGACGCGATCGAGTTCTTCTGCCAGTCCGCCGGCCCGACCGTGGTCGAGATGGAGCACTTCGGCACGATCTTCAGCCGGTCGGACGACGGTTCGCTCGCCCGACGGGCGTTCGGCGGCGCCGGTTTTCCGCGCACGATCTATGCCGCGGACCGGACCGGGCTCGCGCTCTTGCAGGGTCTCTGGGAGCACCTCTCGACCGAGCAGTTCACGCTCTACCCCGAGTGGGACCTCCTGCGGATCGTCGTGCGGGAGGGTCGGGTCCAGGGCATCGTCGCGTTCGACCGGACACGCGGCGAGTTCGCCGAGATCGCCGCCAAGTCGGTCGTGATCGCGACGGGGCCGGCCGGGCGGATCTACGGGCGGACGACCAACGCGCACAGCTGCACCGGCGACGGGGTGGCCGCCGCCTACGACGCCGGCGCCTTCCTCAAGGACATGGAGTTCGTCCAGTTCCATCCGACGGCCCTGCTCGAGTCGAGCATCCTCATCACCGAGGGCGCGCGGGGCGAAGGCGCGTACCTGCGGAACGCGACCGGCGAGCGGTTCATGTCGCGGTACGCGCCCCACGTGCTGGAGCTCGCCTCCCGCGACGTCGTCTCGCGCGCGATCGTCACGGAGGTGGCCGAGGGCCGCGGGTTCAGCGGCCCGTACGGGGGCTACGTCCACCTCGAGCTGATGCATCTCGGCAAGGAACGCATCGAGAGCCGCCTGCAGGAGATCTGCGACTACTGCCGAAACTTCGCCGGCATCGATCCGGTGACGGAGCCGATACCGGTCTATCCCGCGCAGCACTACATGATGGGCGGCGTCGGCACGAACATCCGGGGGGAGACGAACCTCCCCGGGCTCTTCTCGGCCGGTGAAGCCGCGTGCGTCTCGATCCACGGGGCCAACCGGCTGGGGGGCAACTCGCTGCTCGAGACCCTGGTCTTCGGCAAGGAGGCGGGGAACGCCGCGGCGAAGTATGCGGCGAGCGCGCCCGCGACGAGCCTGCGCGACGCGGACCTCCGCGAGGCGGTCGACCCGCTACGCGCGTGGTCGAGCCGGAGCGACGGAGAGGATCCGTCGGTCCTCCGCACCGAGATGCAGGCGACGATGGAGCGATACGCCGGTATCTACCGGAACGAGGCCGATCTTCTCGAGGGACTGCGACGCATCCGGGCGCTCAAGGACCGGTTCGAGAAGGTCCGCGTCGTCGACTCCTCCCGCGTCTACAACCTCAACCTCACCGACGCGGTCGAGGCCGGTCACATGCTCGAGCTCGCGGAGACGATCTTCGTCGGCGCGTACGCGCGCACCGAGAGCCGGGGCGCGCACGCGCGGACCGACTATCCCAAGCGGGACGACGCGCATTGGATGCGACACACGCTGGCCCAGAAGTCGTCGACCGGCCCGCAACTGAGCTATGCCCCCGTCGCGTACACGCGCTGGGAGCCGAAGGAGCGGGTGTACTGATGCCCGACACGATCCACGCGGAGTTCGACGTCTACCGCCACGACCCGCAGAGCGGCGGGAGCCCTCGGTACCAGCGCTACTCGCTCGAATTGGCGCCCCACACCCCGATCCTCAGCGCGCTCCTGCGGATCCGCGCGGAGCAGGACCCGTCGCTCACGCTCCGCTACTCGTGCCGGAGCGCGATCTGCGGATCGTGCGCGATGCAGATCAACTCGAAGAGCCGGCTCGCCTGTGAGACGCAGGTCGGCCCCGAGGTCGCCCGGCACGGCCGCGTGGTCGTCGAGCCGATGCGCAATCAGCCGGTGCTGCGCGATCTCGTCGTCGATCAGACGCCGTTCTGGACCCAGTACGACCGGATCGAACCGCACCTGAAGCCGGACCCGGCGCATCCGATGCCCCCGGATCGCCCGACGTCGATGACGCCGGAGCAGGTCGAACGGTTCAAGGAGACCCC
>JASHUS010000162.1 GCA_030039865.1 Thermoplasmata archaeon | reverse complement strand
CCCCCTGGCAGTACTTCGCCGTCCTGCTCCCGGTTCCGACCGTCGGGGTCCTCGGCGACAACCGGGTCCACGGCGAGGTCGTGAGCGTTCGCGTCATCGACTCGGTCGACGCGATGACCGCGACGGCGCGGGCGCTGCCGGCCGCGCTCCTCTCGCGCATCGCCGAGCGTATCACCCGGGAGCTCTCGGGACAGGTCGTCCGAGTCCTCTACGACGTTACCGACAAGCCCCCGGCGACAATCGAGTGGGAGTGATCCAGCCGGGAAGAGACTAAGTGGCCCGAGGCGACTGCGCTCCCGTGAGCGGACCGGATCCTCCTGCCTCGCGTTCCATCACGATCCCCGAGGAGACGGCGCAGGCGATCGCGGCCCGGCTGCGGGGCTCGTCGTTCGACTCCGTCGACGCGTTCGTCGCCTTCGTGCTGGCGCGTCTGCTCGAACAGCCGAGCGCGACCCCCTTCAGCGAGGACGACGAGCGGCGCCTTCGCGACCGGTTGCGCTCGCTCGGCTACATCGACTGAACCGGCAAACCGTTTAGGGCCCCCCGCCCCCTCGCGTCGCCGTGCCGAGCTGTCCGTTCTGCGGCGCCGCGGAGAGCGACCGATTCGACCTCGAGGGGCACCGCTACCTGGTCTTCGCGTGCATGTTCACGCCCGAAGTCGACCGGAACCTCTCCGACGCGGAGCTCGACCGGTACCTCCGCGTCGAGTACCCCGCGCGCTCGGGAAGCGCCCACTTTCGGCGGATGTGCGACCGGCTGCATCTCTACGTGACCCAGGGGGAGGGCGGCCGCGCCCTCACCGGTTCCTCCGGCGATCGGAGCGGCGAATCCACCGGCGCCCCTACGAATTCTGCACCGTGATGTAGGCGACGACCAGCGACTGCGACCAGGAGATCGTGGCGTTCGAGTCCCCGAGGTTCTCGAGCGTGAGGAAGTACTCGCTCGGCGAAGGGGGCACGATCGCGTCGAGGGTGTCGCCGGTCACCTCACCGGCGCTCCACGAATAGTTGGTCGGCGGGGTCGTGAGGTTCGTACGCCCCGTCAGCGCGGTGAACAGCGTCTGGTTGAGCAGATAGACGCCGATCGCGCTCGTGCTCGTGAACGTGCCGAGAAGGACCTGGGCGTCCGAGAACCGTTCCGCGTCGTACCCGTAGAAGTGGTGGGCCGGGACGATGATCTCGGAGCCGCACTTGGTCAGCACCGCCCAGCTTCCCGAGTTCCAGGGACTGGGGATCGTCGGGTTGCACGGGGCTTTCGACCGGAGCACGCCGGATGCCAGCACGCCCACGCTGGTCGCCACCACGATCACGACGACCACTCCGACCACGAGCACGATCATCCGCTTGCGCCGCGGTCCCCGTGACGGAAGGTTCAGGGAGTTCCAGTCCGGGCCGGGGGGCGATACGCGGCCCGGTGGCCGCGAGGACGGGGCGGGCGCAGTTCCCGCGCGCGGGGTCGCCCCGGGTCCCGAGTTCATGGGGTGACACCTACGGGCCGCACTCAGGATATTCATTGCGCGGCGGCGCGCGACTGCGGAGGTCCCGACCCGGGCGTTTCGCGACCCCCGACGGGATACTCTTTCCTACCGGCAGCCATCTGCCGCCGAGGCCCTACGATGATCGCACTCGCGGACTGCGCCATCACGGTCACGAACGCGCGGGAATCCGCGCGATGGTGGAACGAGAACCTGGGCTTCGCTGTGCATACCGTGGGGAACGGGACGCACGCGGTGATGGTCGCGCCGCCCGGTGACTCCTTCGTCCTCCATCTGTGCGAGGGCTACGCGCCGATCGAGCCGGGCAACACGGGGGTCGCGTTCGTCACGGACGCGATCGAGCCGCTCGTCCGGCGGATGCAGGCGGGTGGCGTAGAGTTTCCCACCCCGCTGAAGAAGGGTCCCGGCGGTTCGATGGCGATGTTCGCCGACCCCGACGGGAACGTCTTCTGGCTCTTCGAGATGTCGACAGCGTTCATCCGCCGCGAGCGCCGCCGCATCGCGAAGGAGGCACCCGCACCGCGGCGCCGGAGCCCGGCCCGGGTCGCGACGCCGCGCACGCGGGCCCGGCCCTGATCGCCCGGGACCTCGGGACCTAGCGCCGGGACTTCGAGGCCGGGTCGATCGCATCGGCCTCGATCTCCACGCGGAGCGCGGGATCGACGAGCCGGGAGACCTCCACGAGCGTACAGGCCGGTCGGATCGGACGGAACCGCTCGCCCAGCGCTCGGGCGATCGCGTCGAAGTCGTCGATCGAAGTGACGAACAGGCGCAGGCGGACGATCGACTCTCGGCGAGACCCGAGCGCGCGCAGCGCCGTCTCGATGTTGTCGAGCGTCCGGACGGTCTGGGCGTAGGCGTCTTCGCCGCGCGCGATCGAGCCATCGGGGCGCGTCGCGGTCGTCCCCGAGATGAACACCTGGCGACCGACCCGGACCGCCCGGCTGTACCCGACCTTCGGCTCCCAGGCGGTGCCGCTCGAGTAGAGCTGGCGGTCGCCCGCCGTCGCCCTACCCCGGTGCGACGGCGATCTTCTGGAGCGCGGCATCGGTCGGCACCAGGTGGCGGGAGAGTCCGAGCTCCTCGGGCGTCGCGCCGAAGGCCAGGCCCACGACCTGCGGGAGATGGAAGACCGGCATGTCGAGCGGCTGCTGGACGGCCTTCGCCGCCTGGTTCTGATAGGCGTCGAGCGAGATGTGGCAGAGGGGACAGGGCGTGGCCATCGCGTCGGCCCCGTGGGCCTTCGCGTCGAGCACCTGGCGACCGGCGATCGTGGCCGCGGTCTCGGGCTTGACGAACTGGATCGGGAATCCGCAGCACATCACCCGCCCCCGGTAGTAGACCGGGCTCGCGCCGACCGCCGACAGGAGGTCCTCGAACGCGTGGGGCTCCTCGCCGCTCTCCCAGTTCATCTCGTCGGCCGGCCGCAGGAGATGGCAGCCGTAGAACGCACCGACCTTGAGGCCGGTGAGAGGCCGCCGTACCTTCGCACGGACCGCGTCGAGCCCGATGTCCTCGGTCAGGACGCGGAGGAGATGTTTCACCTTCACGGTCTCCCGGTACTCGATCCCGAGCGGGCGGAGCGCGCCGTCGACGCGAGCCTTGACCTTCGGATCCTTGAGTCGAACGTTCGCGAGGGTGAGCATCCCCTGGCACGTCGAGCAGATCGTGAGAACGTCGAGCCCCGCGCGCTCGGCGATCGCGAGGTTGCGGGCGTTGATCGCGATGTTGAGCACCTCGTTCGCCTCGTCGACGAAGCCCGAGCCGCAGCAGGAGAAGTTCGGGAACTCCACGAGCTCGATGCCGAGCGTGCGGCACACGAACCGGGTCGCCATGTCGAGCTCCTTGCCCGACTCCTGGGCCACGCACCCGGGATAGTACGCGATCTTCATTCCGGGCCCTCTGACTTCGTGTCGAGCGCATCGTAGATCTGGTCCAGCTCCTCGGCCCCCTCGATCCGGCGGGGCTTGTGCGCGACCTCCGGCTTCTTCCGCCAGATCCGCACGCCCTGGGGCAACTGCGAGAGCATTCCGGCCGCCCCGTACGTCTGGCGGACGAGCGTCGCCTCCTTCAGCAGGCCCCGGTCGGCGATGTTCTCCTTGAACCCGATCGCGTGGCGGGAGCCCCGTTCGGTCCCGCCCTGCGCCGCGA
>JASHUS010000161.1 GCA_030039865.1 Thermoplasmata archaeon | reverse complement strand
GATCCGAGCTCACCGCGGGATTTGAGCCCGGGCGTCCGAACCCGTCCGGCGCTTGTTCGCGGGGCTCCCCGCCGATGGGGGCGCGAACCGGGCTCCTCGGCCCGCGATGACGGCCGCCACCCTTATCATTCTCGCGCAGGTCTCTCGGGTAAACCGGGGCCCGCTCTCCGCGCCCGTCGCGTGAGCCGCCGCGGACGGACGATGAGCGCCGTCAACTCCAAGGTCGGGACGCGCTCCTCCTCCGAGACGGATCGGCGACCGGTCGACCTCGCGGTCCTGTACGAGCACCCGGCCTGGTTTGAGAAGGTCTTCGCGGAGCTCGATCGCCGGGGCGTGGCGTACGAGAAGCTTCACGCGCCGGACCACTTCTTCGATCTCGACTCGGGCGAACGATCGTGGCCGGTGCTCTTCAACCGGATGAGCCCCTCTGCCTGGCGGCGGGAGCACGGGAGCGGACTGTTCTACACGCTGAGCTACCTGAGCCATCTCGAGTCCCTCGGCACCCGGGTCGTCAACGGGTCGAAGGCGTTCCGTCATGAGCTCTCGAAGGCGCTCCAACTCTCGCTCCTCCGATCGCTCGACCTTCCGTTCCCGAAGAGCCGCGTCATCCACGCGCCCGAGCAGGCACCGACGGCCGCCCGGGGGTTGCGGTACCCCGTGATCCTGAAACCGAACATCGGCGGGAGCGGCGCCGGGGTCGTCCGCTTCGACGGGCCCGAGGAACTCCAGCGGGCGGCCGACGCTGGCCAGCTCCACCTCGGCTTCGACCACGTCGCCCTCCTCCAAGAGTTCATTCCGGCCCGGGGAGGCTTCATCACCCGGGTGGAGACGCTGAACGGGCGGTACCTCTACGGGATCCGGGTCTACCTCAGCGGCGAGACGTTCGACCTCTGCCCGGCCGATATCTGCCAGACGACCGGCGGCCGGGACCTGACCGCGCCGGGATGCGTCGTCGAGGCCAGCAAGGCGGGCCTGCGCGTCGAGGGGTACGAACCGCCGGGCCCGGTCCTTCGGGCGGTCGAGTCGATCGCGCGCGGAGCCGGCATCGATGTGGGCGGGATCGAGTACATCGTCGACGACCGCGACGGGCAGATCTACTACTACGACGTGAACGCGCTCTCGAACTTCGTGGCGGACGCCCCGAACGTCGTGGGGTTCGATCCGTTCGTCCGGCTGGTCGACTTCCTCGAGGAGACCATCGACGTTGCCCGGAAGTGAGCGCCGGCGGATCCGCTTCGGCTACTGGATGCCGGTCTTCGGCGGCTGGCTCCGGAACGTCGAGGACGAGCGGATGGAGGCCACATGGCCCTACGTCCGCGACCTCGCGCAGCGCAGCGAGGAGCTCGGATACGATCTCACGCTGATCGCCGAGCTCAACCTGAACGACATCAAAGGGGTCCACGCGCCGGCGCTCGACGCATGGTCCACCGCCGCCGCCCTCGCGGCGGTCACGCGACGGCTGGAGCTCATGGTCGCGGTCCGGCCGACCTTCCATCTCCCGCCGCTGCTCGCCAAGCAGGCGGCGAACGTCGATCGCATCAGCGAGGGCCGTCTCTCGCTCAACGTCGTCTCGTCGTGGTGGGAGCAGGAAGCGCGCATGTACGGCGTCCAGTTCGACAAGCACGACGAACGGTACGCCCGCACGGCCGAGTGGCTCGATGTCCTCGACGGGGTCTGGTCGAACGACTCGTTCTCGTACGCCGGCAAGTTCTATCGCACGGAGGAGACGGTGCTCGAACCGAAGCCGCTGCGCCGACCCCGGCCGCCGATCTACGCGGGCGGGGAGTCCGAGGCCGCCAAGGCACTGATCGCCGCGAAATGCGACGCGTACGTGATGCACGGGGACCCGCCGGATCGGGTCGCGGAGAAGATCCGGGACATGGCGTCCCGCCGCGCCGCGCTGGGCCGGCCCCCTCTCGTGTTCGGGGTCGCGGGCTACGCCTGCGTGCGCGATTCCGAGGCCGAGGCGGCGGAGGAGATCCGGCGCATCACGGACGTGCGGAGCCACGCGGCGGGATTCGCGAACTACCAGCAATGGCTCGCGGGGACCCAGCTCGAGCGGTCGATGTCGATCGAGGAGTACTCGGTCTCGAACCGCGGTCTGCGGTCCGGGCTCGTCGGGACGCCCGCCGCCGTGCGCGAACAGATCGCGCGGTTCGAGGCCGCCGGCGTCGATCTGCTGCTGCTGCAGTTCAGTCCTCAACTCGAGGAGATGGAACGATTCAGCCGGGACGTCATCCGGCCGCTCGCGGCTGCGGACAGCTGAGGTCGTGTCCGCGCGTCCGCCGGGAACGGCTCGACGCATCCCGTCCGATCGGACCGCGTCTCGACGCCTCGGCTCCAAATTTGAACGGGTCGCCTCCGGGGCGAAGCTGGAGAGGGTCGCGCGCGCGCTCCGCGGCCGCGGGTTCGACGCGGAGATCGTGGACGGCCCCGACGCCGCACGGGCCGCCGTGCTGCGCCGGCTCGGACCCTCCGACGAGGTCCTGGAAGCGGGTTCCCAGACGCTGCGCGAGATCGGACTGCTCCGCGAGGGGTCGTTCGATACGCCGTATCGCCGGTTGCGGACGGACCTCGAACGGCTCGCGCGGGAGGGCCTTCGGGGCGAGAAGCGGCGCCGGGGGGCGAGCCCGGACGTCGTGCTGGGTAGCGTCCAGGCGGTGACCGAACATGGCGAGGTCCTGGTCGCCTCGGGAAGCGGGAGCCAGCTGGGTCCGTACGGCTACGGCGCGGGGCGCGTGATCTGGGTCATCGGCGCCCAGAAGA
>JASHUS010000160.1 GCA_030039865.1 Thermoplasmata archaeon | reverse complement strand
ATCCATCAGGTAGAAGGTATCGACCCCGAACCGGATTTCTCGACGCACGTCTACGTGGTGAAGGACTCGGGAAACTCTTGGACCCTCATCGACACCGGGCTCCCCGGTGCCCACGAGGGGATCCTCGCGTACCTGGCGAAGATTCACGTCGAGCCGCACCAGGTGAAGAAGATCCTCATCACGCACCTGCACCGCGACCACGTGGGCTCGCTGCACGTCATGGCAGAGAAGACGCGCGCGCGGACGTTCGCCCACTGGATCGAGGCGGCGTACATCGCGGAGCGGCCGAAGTATGAGGGCCCCGGGATGCCCCCCGCGGAGCCGTTCGAGGTCGACGAGGTGCTGAAGGACGGCGACGAGATCGACGCCGGCGGGGGCCTCGTCGCCTACCACACGCCCGGTCACACGCCGGGCCACACGGCGTTCTACCAGACCGCGCGCAAGCTCCTCTTCTCGGGCGACCTCTTCTTCGGCGAGGGGGAGAAGGCGACGCTCACCCCCGCGGACTTCTCGTTCCACGTCCCGACGGCCCAGATCTCGGCGCGCCGGATGAGCCAGCTGTCGATCGACTCGCTGCTCACCTACCACGGCGGCCCGTTCCTCAAGAACGGGGGCTCGAAGGTGCGGGCCGTCGCGCAGCAACTGTAGATCGGCCGGGGCCGGTCGGACGCGACCGCCGGCCCAAGTGGGACTGGCCAGATTTGAACTGGCGTCTCGGAGTCCCGAACCCCGAAGGATGGACCAATCTACCCCACAGTCCCAGACGGGGGTTGCCCACCGCCTCCCCCTATTTGACGGTGGGGGCGAACACCAAGTTCTCCCTTCGACCCAGCCGTTTCACGACCTCGGCGACGACCCTTACAACTCTCGGGTCTAACGAAACGTGGCATGTCCACGCGTGCGAACGAGCCGCCGATTCCGGGGCTCGCCCCGGTCCCGTCGCTCTCCTGGAGTATCCCGGGCCTCCAGGACGACCCGACGATGTGCCTGCGGTGCCGCTCGGCCCAGCTCCTGTGCGGGAAGCCGATCTGCCCGATCTTGCTGAAGTACCACGCCTTCGAGCGCACGCTGCCGATGGTCGGCGGCACGGAGTTCGAGGGCAGTTCACCCCCGGGTCTCTTCGTCGGCCGCTTCGGCTACCCCAAGGTCGCGGTCGGGCCGCTGCTCAGCCCCGAGCATGGATCCACCGAGCTCCTCGATACGCCGGAGGAGTGGGTCGGCCGCTCCGTCCCCGAGCTGGTCGGGTTCCGGACCGGACTCGTCCGCGGTACCACGCGGATCCGGGTGACCGACGCCGAACGTCCGATCCCGATGCTGGAGGACCTCCAACTGCTGGGGGTCGCCGGCGAGTCGGCGGAGAGCGAGGCGACCTTCCGCCGACCGCCGCGGGGCCATCTCGCGCTCTCCGACGCCTCGCCGCCGTTCGGGCCGTCCGCGCCGATCGAGCGCTTCCGACTTGACGTTCGGCGCGTCGACCCTCACCTCGACCGGCTCGCGTCCGACGTTCACGCGAACGCCCGCACGGCGGTGGGGGAGCTCTACGACCGGGGCGTGCGGGTGAGCCGGATCCAGCGGGCGTTCAGCGTCGGGACGCTCGGCCGTCGGGGTCGTCGCCGACTCGTCCCGACCCGTTGGAGCATCACCGCCGTCGACGACCTCCTCGGCAAACAGAACCTCGAGCAGATCCGCCTGCTCCCCGAGCTCTCCGAGGTCCTCCTCTACCGGCTGACCGCGCTCGACAACCGCTGGATCATCGCCTTCCTGCCGGGAACGTTCCGCTACGAGTCCATCGAGGCGTGGTACCCCAACACCCTCTGGAACCCCAGCCCTTCCAATCTGATCGTCATCGGGGACCACGAAGGTTACAACGGCCGCACCACGTACGCCTCGATCGGCGGTTGCTACTACGCGGCCCGGCTCGCGATCAGCGAGGCCTTGCTGGCGCTCGGCCGACAGGCCGGCGCGGTGGTCCTGCGCGAGGTGCACCCGGGCGAGATCCTGCCGCTCGGCGTGTGGAACGTGCGCGAGCACGTCCGCGCCGCCCTTCGCGCGCCCCCGGAGCGGTTGCCCGGCGGCATCTCCGAGCTCGAGGATCGGATCCGCTCGACGTTCGCGATCCCGCTCGAGCGCTGGCGGACCGCGAGCGCCCTGCTCCACGAGGCGCGCACCCAGCGCCGGCTCGACGACTGGCTACCGCGCGCGTCGGTCGCCGCTAGCTGAACGCGGCGCCGCAGCGGCCGCAGAACGTGTCGGCGGGCTGGCGGTCGGCTCCGCATTTGGGGCAGGCGGTCGGAACGCGCGGCTCGCCGCACCCCCGGCAGAACGCGTCCCCCGGGAGGGCCGGATACCCGCACGTCGGGCAATGACCCCCGCTCGCGGCCTCCTCGGCCGCGCGCGAAGGGTCGAGCGCCGCCCGGTTCCCGATGGGACCGTCGGAGGCGGCCACCGGGGCTCCCGAGGCGGGGAGACTCTCGACGCCCGAACCGATCGCCCGCCGGCCCTTGAGGGCGAGACGGAACGCCTCGGTGAAGTCGCCCCGATCGAACGCCGCACCGGCGTCGTGGCGGGACTTCTCGGCGTCGCGCGTCGGGGCGGAGTCCGGTCGGTCCCGGCGGGCCGTCTCGAGCTCCTGGTCCAGGAGGCGCAGCTGGAACTGCGACTCGACCTTGTTCTTCGGCAAGCTCGCGCTCGGCGGCGGGACCGGCACCGGGTCGAGTCGGCTCGCGGAGCGCGTCGGGCTCGGCGAAGCGACCGTGGGTCCCGATCCCATGGCAGCGGGGCCGGACGAGGTCGAAGCCGCGGGCAAAGGGGTCCGGTCGGTACGGGCGTGAACGAGGCCCTCGTGCGCCTGCTGCGCGAGCTCGTAGGAGCGGTCGAAGTTGCGAAGGTCGAACGCCGCCTGCGCCTGGGCGATCTGCTCGCGGGCTCGGGACACGTCGGCGCCCTGTCGACCCAGGATGTCGGCCTCCCGTCGCGCCATCGCGATCCGGTTGAACGCCCGGTCGGGCAGATGCTCCGGGCGGGTGCCCAGCTCGCCCAGGAGCTTGGCCCGTCGCTCCTTGAGGCGCCGGAGCAGGAAGAGCAGGACGGCGATGACCGCGATCGCGAGCACGACGACGATAACGATCGCCGTGAGTTCGAGCGGGGTGAGTGCGGACGACACGTTCGAGCGAAGGCCGCCGGGAGCCGACCGGGGCCGGCCGCTGAACTAGGGAGGGTCCCTCTATTTAGAACGGGGCCCGCTCGGGGCGGCCCAGGAGATAGGTCGACCGGGTTCCCTCGACCCGTACGGTCAGGGTCGAGCCGAGCGGTGCTCGTTCGGGCAGCACGACCGGTAGATA
This sequence comes from Thermoplasmata archaeon, assembly GCA_030039865.1. Classification (GTDB taxonomy): domain Archaea; phylum Thermoplasmatota; class Thermoplasmata; order Lutacidiplasmatales; family UBA184; genus Lutacidiplasma. The sequence continues at coordinate 2,189 of JASHUS010000160.1, read as the reverse complement.
GTTCGACAGGCGTGCAACGGCGCTCGAACCCGGTCCGTACTCGACCACCCGCGCAGGACCGGAGTATCCGATCCACCGCTCGAGCCGGTCGCGCGCGAGCCGCGCCCTCTGCTCGGCGATCGATCGCGATCGCCGCTTGGCGACCCGCGGCCCCACCGGCGGCCACCGGGCCGCTGGTGTGCCGGGTCGCGGGGAGAATCGGGTCACGTTGACGATCTCGGGGGTCAGCGTCTCAAGAAGATCCTCGGTCGCGCGATGGTCATCCTCCGTTTCGCCCGGGAATCCGACGATGACGTCCGTCGCGAGGGTGAGGTCCGGGTGCCGTTCGCGGGCCCGCCCGACCTGGCGACGGAACTCGGCCACCGTGTAGCCGCGCCGCATCGCGCGGAGGATCCGGTCGGAGCCGCTCTGTACCGGCAGGTGCAGGAACTTGTAGACGCGGGGGGACGCGAGCGCTTCGAGGTAGCGATCGAGGATCGGGCCCAGAGTCTGCGGGCTCATCATCCCGACCCGGACCGAGACGTCCCCCGGGATCCGGGCGATCTCGTCGAGGAGGTCGGGGAGGCGCTCGCCGCCGTCCCGATCGAGGCCCCAGGCCGACGTGTCGAGCGAGGTCAGCCGAAGCTCGGAGGCCCCGCGGGCGATCGCGGCGCGCGCTCGTTCCGCGATGGTCGCGTAGGAGGTGCTCGCGAGATGGCCGCGGGCGAGGCGGCTGAAGCAGTACGTGCAGGCGCTCGTGCAACCCTGAGTGATGACGATCTCCTCCGCGACCGGTGGTGCGGGGGCGATGCCCGCGGGAGTCGGTCGATGGGGGCCGGGATGCCACGCGCTCAAAAGGGCCGGTATCCCGGCCTGTTCCCGGATCGGGACGAACGTCGTGCGCTCGAGGCCCGGCCCGTCGAGGACCGAGGTCCGCAACGGGACGAGGCAACCGGTCACGACCATGCGGGGGAGCTCGGCGGCGAGGGCGCGCCACCGCCGGGCCATGCGCGACTCGGTCGGCCCGATGACGGCACAGGTGACGAGGACGCCGACGTCGGCGCCGTCGGGCCGGTCGGTGACGTCATGGCCCTCCGCCGCGAGGGCGCGCGCGATCGCCGCCCCCTCGCCCTGGTTCTGGGCGCACCCGTACGACTCGACGTAGACCCGCACGGGGGGCCTCCGATCCCTCGCCGCTAGAAGACGGTGACCTTGTTCGTGAGCAGGAGCCGCGGGATGGTGTCGACCTTGTCGAACCAGCTCTGGGCGACCGCCTCGGCCTTCGACTTCACCTGGGCGAGCTTGACGCCGTCGGCGGGCAGGATCTGCAGGCTCGCGATCTGCGGCTGATCGACCGGCTTACCGATCTGCGAGAGGATGCGGACGTGGATCTCCTTGATGTTGCCGCCGGTCTCCTTCACCACGTCGTTCGCGATCAGGTTCCCGAGGATGTTGTAGATCTTCCCGACGTGGTTGACCGGGTTCTTCCCCGCGGACGCCTCGAGGCTCATCGGGCGGCACGGGGTGATGAGCCCGTTCGCGCGGTTGCCGCGGCCGACGGAGCCGTCGTCGCCGGCCTCCATAGAGCAGCCGGTCACGGTAAGGTAGTAGCGGCCGAGCTCGGGGTCGTCCGCGGTGTTGACGTCGATCGTGACCTCGTGGCGGGTCAGCTTCGTCGCCTGGTCGAGGAGTTTGTCGCGGATCTCCGCGCTGACCGCCTCGTACTCCTGGGGCCCCGCGATCTCGCTGTCGACGAGCGCGGCGGCGACGGTCAGGTGGATCTTCCCCCCGCGGCGGTAGCCCATCACCTTGACGTCCTCGCCGAGCGCGGGGAGCTTCTTCTTGAGCTTCAGCGTGAGGAAGCGTTCGCTCTCGAGCACGACGCGCTCGGTGTCCGAGAACGGGGCGAAGCCGACCCCGAAGCTCGTGTCGTTCGCGAGGACGCTCTTCTGGTCGAAGACACCGCGCAGGTCGACCGATCCCTGGCCGATGCGGCAGTCGAACTCGACGTGCTTGTCGATATCGATGTGCGCGCAGACCGATTGGACGTACTTCTTCGCGGCCTCGACGGCGACGTCCCGGTACGGGAGCTTCTGGCCGTCGACCTCGGTCGTCGCGCGGCCGACCAGGAGGATGTAGATCGGCTTGGTGACCCGGCCCCCGCCGAACTTCGGCTCCGAGCCGCCGCCCACGACCTGGGTCTCGTCCGT
>JASHUS010000159.1 GCA_030039865.1 Thermoplasmata archaeon | reverse complement strand
CGGCGACGGCGTAGCTGTTCACGAACGTCGACACGCCGCTCACGATCGCGGTCGTGAGGACGAGACCCATCCCGACCCCGAACACGTGTTTGGTGGACCAAGCGCTCATCGTGATCCTCCTCCGCTTCGTCCGCGACTCACCTTCACGCCGCCACCGTTTCGAGGGCGGCTTGGACCTCGGCGGCCTCTCCGGCCGTCAGACGTCGGATCGCGAAACCGGCCTGGACGAGTACGTAGTCGCCGACCTCGGCCTCGGGCAGGTAGAGGAGCGCCGCGATCCGCGTCGTGCTCGGATACTCGACCTCGGCCATCCGACTCCCGTCGCCACCGACCGCGATGCGTCGGATCCTCCCCGGGATCGCGAGGCACATGTCAATCGCCTCCCGAAGACCGCACGGCCCCCGCGACGACGACGCGGACGGACCCCCGGGAACTCCCGATCGGTAGCGCGTTCATGCCGCCTTCCCCTCGGTCGCGACGGCGACCGAGCGCATCACGAGGGAGCGGGCCCGCGGGTCCGAAGGTTCCTCGGACACGACCACGGTGAGGGCCGATCCTTCGGCGGGAGTGCCCTTCACGAGCTCGGACCACTCCGAGCGCAAGTGATCCTCGGTCACATGGGAGAGGGCCCCCAGCCAGATCTCCACCCGTGCGATGCGGGGCGCGTGCTCGATCTCGGCGACCTCGACCAGCTTCGCCCGCAGATCCCGAAAGAGCGTTTCCTCATGCATCGCGCGGGCTACCTCCCCGGGCCGAAAACTCCTCGGTGATCCGCCGGCAGACCTCCGGCACGGCCGCCCGCACCCCCTCGCTGCGGGTCCGTCCCGCAGCCACGCTGCCGGCCTCGATCCCGTAGACCGTGACCCGGTTCGGTCGCCGGTGCAGGCCACGCGCGAGCTCGAGCACGTCGGCGAGCGAGATCCCGTGGGAGGAGACGGCCCCGCCCAAAACGGCCGGGCCGGGGCCGTCGGGATCCCAGCGCTGGATCGTACCCGGCGTCGCGCGGGAACGCGTCGCGTCGATCAGCACCACGCGCTCCCGACCTTGCCACAGATCGAGTAAGCGCGTGAGATCCCCGGGGCCCTCGATGAGGTCCGCCGGGATCGTCCCGCGTCGGCGGAGTTCCCGGACGACGTCGAGCCCGACGCCGTCGTCGGACCGATCGTCGGTCCCGATCCCGATCACGAGAGGGCGGGGCGCGATCGGGCTAGCCACGGTCGACCTCCAGCTTCAGGAAGTGCGTCGCGCAGGAGATGCACGGGTCGTGGTTCCGGATGGCCCGCTCGCACGCCTCCGCGAGCTCGGCCTCGGGCCGGTCGATCTGCGCGGTGACGACGTGGCGGACGTCCTCTTCGATCCGCGACTGGTTCTGCGACGTGGGCGCGACGATCTTCGCCTCCCGGATGCCTCCGTCCGGAGCGATATCGTACCGGTGGTAGAGGATGCCCCGCGGCGCCTCGGTGAGGGCGCGGCCGATGCCGCCCGCGAATCCCTCGGGCGGTTCGACCCACGCGGCCGCGGGGGGCGTGTAGGCCCGGATCAAGCGGAGCGCCTCTTCGCAGGCGTAGGCGACCTCGACCGAGCGGACGAGGATGCTGCGGTACGGGTTGCGGACCACGGGCTCGAGGCCGAGATCGGCGACGAGCCGCTGCGTGCGCGGTAGCAGCCGGTCGCGGTTGAGCGCGTAGCGGGCGAGCGGACCCACCAGGTACGGTCCCCCGCCGCGGCGGCGGGACTGCAACGCGTGCGAGTACGGGACCTGGACCTCCTCGAACTCCTCGTCGTAGCGCTCCTGCGGGATCCGGAGCCCGCGGCTCGACACGACCTCCCCCTCGTTCATCGGGTACTCCTCCGGGCCGCGGAGCGCGACGAACTCGTAGTCCTCCTCGACCTTCGGGAACGGGAGGTCCGCGGCGAAGTGCGCGGTCCGCTCGGCCGACTCGAACGCCGCCTCGAGTACGGGCACGAGCGGGGCGAGCTCGTCCCGGCTCGGCGCGCAGTAGAAACCCCCGACGCGGACGTTCACCGGATGGATCTCGCGGCCCCCGAGCTGCGCCACGATCGCGTTCCCGGCCTTCTTGAGGGCGAGCCCGGTCGCGACCGCCTCCGGGTGGTCCTTCGCGAGGTGGATCGCGTCGGGGTATCCGAGGAAATCCGGTGCGTGGAGGAGGTAGATGTGCAGCGCGTGGCTCTCGATCCATTCCCCGCAGTAGAGCAGTCGGCGCAGGTCCCGTAGGGGGCCGGTCACGGTGAGCCCGAGCGCGCGCTCGACGGCGTGGCACGCGCTCATCTGGTAGGCGACCGGACAGATCCCGCAGATCCGTGCGGTGATGTCGGGCGCTTCGCGGCACGCACGACCGCGGAGCAGCGCCTCGAAAAAGCGCGGGGGCTCCCAGATCGCGAGTTCGACGTCCTCGACCGCCCCGTCGTGCACGCGAACCTTCAGCGCGCCCTCGCCCTCGACGCGGGCGAGGTAGTCGAGGTGGATCGTCCGCTCGCTCATCGCGGGGCCTCCGCCGACGGCCGGGCGGCGTCGGCCGCGCCGCGGAACGCGGGCGCGAGCGCGTTGAACGTGCGGAAGACCTGGTACATCGGGAGCGGAGCGAGGCCGAGGCGGCGCAGGTTCTCCATCATCGAGGGGACGTTCGGGCTCCCCTGCGGGCCGAAGCATCCGTAGCATCCCCGGTGGTACGCGGGGCAGATCGCTCCGCAGCCGGCCTGCGTCACGGGTCCGAGGCACGGGGTGCCGCGCGCGACCAAGACGCAGACGTTCCCGCGGCGCTTGCACTCGATGCAGACGCTCTCGTTCGGGATGTTCGGGGTCCGGTCCGCGAGGAACGCCGAGATCACCTCGAGCAGCTGCGCCTTCGAGATCGGGCAGCCCCGCAGCTCGAAATCGACGCGCACGTGGTCCGCGATCGGGGTGGACGTCGCGAGCGTCTCGATGTACTCGGGCTGGGCGTAGACCGCGCGACGAAAGTCCTCGATGTCGGCGAAGTTGCGGAGCGCCTGGATCCCGCCCGCGGTCGCGCAGGCGCCGATCGTGACGAGGACGCGCGACTCGGCGCGCACCTCCTGGATGTGCCGCACGTCGGTGGGCGTCGTCACCGACCCCTCGACCAACGAGAGGTCGTAGGGCCCCGCGACGACCGCGCTCGACGCCTCCCGGAAGTTCGAGATCTCGACGCGGTCGGCGACCGCGAGCAGCTCGT
>JASHUS010000158.1 GCA_030039865.1 Thermoplasmata archaeon | reverse complement strand
TGACCGGCCCCAACATGGCCGGCAAGTCGACGTACATGCGCCAGGTCGGCCTCCTCGTCGTCCTCGCCCAGTGCGGATCGTTCGTACCGGCCCGGTACGCGCGGATCGGGGTCGTCGGCCGACTGTTCACCCGCATGGGGTTCACCGACGAGATCGGACGCGGCAAGTCGAGCTTCATGGTCGAGATGAGCGAGGTGGCGGAGATCCTGCGCGGGGCCGACCCCCGGTCGCTCATCCTGCTCGATGAGGTGGGGCGCGGCACCAGCACGTTCGACGGGCTCGCGATCGCCTGGGGGACGCTGCGGCACCTGCACGACGTCGCGCGCTCCCGCTGCATCCTCGCGACGCACTTCCACCAGCTCTCCGACCTGGTCGAGAGCTTACCGGGCGCTCGCAACGCGCACCTCGCGGTCGACGACCGGGCCGAAGGGATCGTCTTCCTCCACCGGGTCGTCCCCGGAGCGACGGACCGCAGCTACGGACTCCACGTGGCGCGCCTCGCGGGGCTGCCGACGGACGTGCTGGCGGAAGCGGACCGTCTCCTGCGACGCCTCGAGACGGAGGAAGGGGGTCTCGCGCCCCGGGCCCGCGCCGCGCGACGCGGACCGCGCTACACCCAGGCCGTCCTCCTGCCGGCCGAGGACGGGGCCCCCGACCGGATCCGGGAGGACCTCCGGCGGATCGATGTCGGTCGACTCGCGCCGGAGGAAGCGGCGGCCCGGCTGCGGGAGCTCCGGCGCCGCGCCGAAGACCCGCCCGCGGAGACCGAGAAGTGACGAGCCCGTCCCCCCGTCGGATCCGACGCCTCGACCCGTCGACCGTCCAGCGGATCGCCGCCGGCGAGGTGGTCGAGCGCCCCGCGTCCGTCGTGAAGGAGCTCATCGAGAACTCGATCGACGCCGGGGCCGGTTCGATCGCGATCCGGATCTCGGGCGGGGGGATCGAGCGGATCGCCGTCGCGGATGACGGGCACGGCATCCGGCCCGAGGATCTCGAACTCGCGATCGAGCGGCACGCCACCAGCAAGATCGATCCGGATGACCCGCTGGAGGGGATCGTCACGCTCGGATTTCGTGGCGAGGCGCTCGCCGCGATCGCCGCGGTCTCCCGCCTGCGGATCTCCTCGCGACCGCCGGATCGCGAGGGCGCGGCCGGGATCGAGGTCGCCGGCGAGACCGCCGCGTCGCGGTTCACCGGTCCCCGCGCCCCCGGGACGACCGTGGAAGTGACGGACCTCTTCTTCAACACCCCCGCGCGGCGAAAGTTCCTGAGGAGCCCGCCCGCCGAGCAGCTCGAGATCGCTCGCACGCTCGAGCGGGCGTACCTCGCCGAGCCGAGCGTCGCGCTCACGCTGGAATCGGACGGTCGAGCGGTCGCCGCGTACCCGACGAGCGACGACCCGAGCGACGCGGCGTCGCGGGTCCTCGGTCCGGATTTCCTCCGCTCTTCCTTCGCCGTCGCCGGGGAGGTTCCGGGCGGCCGGGTCACCGGGGTCCTCGGCCGGCCCCCGCTCGCCGCGGGCTCGTCGCGCGGCCTGTATCTCGCCGTCAACCACCGGCCGATCGATTCGCGACCGATCCAGCAGGCGGTCCGCGCCGCGTTCGGCGACTACCTGCCGCGCCCCCGGTACCCGGTCGGGGTCCTCCACTTGGACATCGACCCCGCCGAGGTCGACGTGAACGTTCATCCTACGAAGCGCGAGGTCCGGTTCTCCCGGCTCCGGGAGGTGGCCGAAGCGGTCCGCCGTCAGGTCCGGGAGTCGTTGCTCGCCGCGCCTCGGATCGCGGACCTCTCGGGACATGCGCTCGCGGTACCCGCCCTCCGGGCCAGGGCCCCCCGCGCCTCGGCGCCGATCGCCTCGGCCCGTGCGACCGGGACGATCGAGCGACGGAGCGTCCAGCGTGCCCTCGGAGCGACGGCGCCGCCCCGGGCCGAGGTCGGTGCCCCGTCTTCCCGGGCGCGGCTGGTGCTGCTGGGGTGTCTCGATGCGCTCTACTGGGTCGCGGAGGGCGAGGACGGACTCGTGCTCGTCGACCAGCACGCGGCGAGCGAGCGCGTCGTCTTCGAGTCGATACGGCGCGGGGAAACGATCGCCCGGCAGGAGATGGTCGAACCCGTGACGATTCGTCTCACAGGAGCCGAACGCGCGGCGCTCGCCGCGCACGGATCCGAGGTCGCGCGGGCCGGCTTCGACGTGGCCGAGTTCGGCCCCGATGCCTGGGCGGTCCGCTCGGTCCCGTCGTTCGCCGGCCGTCGGGCCCGGGCCGAGTCGGTCATCGAGATGCTCGACGAGCTCGCCGCCGGCGGTCGGCCCACGGAACCGGACGGACTGGTCGAGCGCCGGGCCGCTTCGCTCGCCTGCCACGCCGCGATCCGGGCCGGCGACGTCGTGAGCGCCGTGGAGTTCTCGCGGGTCCTCGACGCGCTCCACGCGCTGGACGACGCGCCGAACTCCTGTCCGCACGGTCGGCCGATCGTGATCGGAATCCCCCGCTCCCGCATCGACCGCTGGTTCCTTCGGAGCGGAGCGTGAGCGTCGGCCCGGGACCGCCTTCGCCCGGGACGCCCGAGCGCGACCTCGTCCGGCGGGTCGCGCGCCACCTCGAGACGACCGGGTACCGGGTGCTCATCGACCCGGACGGGTCGGACTACTTCGACCTGGTCGCCCGACGGGGGGACGAGGTCGGGCTCGTCGAGGCGAAGGTCGGCAACGCCCGCGCGGTCCTCCAGCAGGCGCTGCGACGGCGCGCGTGGGCGGACTGGTGCGCCGTGGTGCTCCCCTCGGCGCGGAGCGCGGAGCGACTCGCCCGCCGGACGGACGCGAGCCGGGCCGCGCCGGTCGGAGTGTGGAGCGCGGGTCCCGAGTCGCTCCGCGTGCATCGGGCCGCGGCGCCGTGGGCCCCCGTCGGCGCGGACGACCCGTACGCGGAGCTGCGCGCCCGCTTCCGTCGCTGGCTCGACCTCGTCGAGGAGCTCGGACCGGCCATCCGGTGGGAGAGCGTGGCGGGCGCGGCCCGCCGGGCGTCGGGGGGACGGGGCTTCGCCGAGTGGCGCCTCGACGAGCCCGGGACGTCCGGCCCCTAGCGGGCCGGGATCGGCAACGCGGCGTCGATGGCCCGGACGGCGCGCTCGGGCAGGTACCGTTCGGCGTACGACGCGGCCGACGTGGCCGTCTCGCGAACCAGGGCCGGGTCCGCGACCAGTTCCGCCAGCGTCGAGGCGAGGTCGCCCGGATCGTCACTCGCGGCATATCGGACCGCGTCCCCGGGCGGCACGGGCAGTCGGACGGACGGCGCCGCCGCCACGGCGCAGCCGGACCGCATCGCCCCGAGGAGGAGGGGATCGAACGGGGGGCGCGGGCCGACGAACAGGGCGATGTTTCCCGCGGCGAACGCGAGACCGAACGCGGTCGGGTCCCGCCGCGGGATGCTGCTCACGCCCGGATCGGGGGGCGCTGGACTTCCGGCGACGATGAGCCGCGCTCCCGGGAAGAGCGGACGTATCCGACGGAACGTCTCCCGGGCGGGCGCGAGCGACGGATCCTCCCCGGTGTCGCCCGGGACCGGTGCGACGATGACCGGGACGTCGCGCGGCAGGTCGATCGTCCCCCGCGCGGCGTCCCGCGACGGCGGCCGGGGCAGCTCGGGGACCGGCGGGAGGGCGATCCGCACCCGGTCGGCGGGGACGGCATACTCCTCGGTCAGGAGCGGAGCCAGCGACGGGTCGTCCGCGAAGAGCGCGTCGGCCTCGGCGAGCGCGGCCTGCTCGAGCCGTCGGACGCTGCGTCGGTCCCTCCAGGTGTCGAGCCGATCGACCCAGCCCCGATGCGCGATCGGCTCGCGCTCGCGGTCGAACGACCGCAGCTCGACCGATCGGACGAAGGCGACGATCCGCGGCCGGCTCCCGGGCCGGGCCTCGGTCCGCAGAGGCCCGAGGCCGAGCGGATCGCGCACGACCAGGTCGGCCGCGGGACGGACCCGACGGCCGGCCGCCTGGGCGTACGCGGCCTGCTCGACGGGGGCTCCGGGGCGGCGGTGGGCGACCGGCACTTCGACGGATGCGACGCCCTCGGGTCCGGGGCCGCCCGCGGCTCCCTCGGGGCGCAGGACCCGGACGTCGTCGCCGCGGGCGGCGAACGCGGCCGCGAGGGCCCACGCCGTCGCCGACGGTTCGTACGGGTCGCGCGGGGGCGGTCCGGCGGCGACCACGTCGACCGACCGCGACGCCATCGGGCCGTTCCAGCCGGAAGCGCCCGAAAAACGTTCCGGCCGACCGCCGGGGCTACGGGCTGGGCCCGAGGTCGCTGAGGAACGAGTGTCCGACCATCTCGCTCGCGCCGGCGACGTCCATGCCGTCGAGGATCGTCGGCGCGACGTCGAGGAGGCTGCGCGCGCCGAGCGAGCGGCCCGGCTCGATCCCGTCCCCGGCCCCGATCAGGATCCCTTCCATGCGGTGCGTGCCGGTGCCGTAGAAGTACGGGGGACGGTCCCGGATGAACGACTGGGGGTAGCTGAAGTCCATCCGGGGTTCGGTGCCCATCCCGTCGACGCGGATGAAGAGCGCCGGCCCGCCCTCGAGCCGGCGGCCGCGGTAGATGTCGCCCGGGCCGAACACCTCGATGTGGGCCTCGGGGAACGCTTCGAGCCGCGACCGGATCTCCGCGAGGATCTCGGTCCGTCGCGCGGGCGTGAGGTCCGGATTGTACGGGTTGAGGTAGATCCCTTCCGGCACGGGGTAGGAGAAGGCGACCGATCGTCGCCAGTCGATCTGCCCCGACACGTCCTCGAACGAGCTCCGCCCGCTGAGGTACTGGGCGAGGGCCGCGCGGCGGCCGTCCCGCACGAAGCCCGCGACCCGGCGCGTCAGCCGTCGCGCGAGGTCGATCCGTTGCACGTTGAGCATCACGCGCGAGACGAGCCGACGCCGGGCGATCGTCGCGTTCTCGCGGAAGACCAGGAACTTCTCGTCGGCGAGCCAGCGGTTCGTGAGGAACTCGGACCGGATGCCGCCGTGCCCGTGGTCCGAGATCGCGAGCGTGACCGCCGGCCCTCCCTCGGTGCGGAACGCGCGGTCGACCTCCTGGCAGGCGCGGTCGACGGTGCGCCAGAAGTCGCGGAGGTCCGCGGGGATCTGGTCGACGGGCCGGTCGAGCTCGTCCCAGAACTCGTGCTCGATCCGGTCGGTCTCGCGGAACAGTGCGAAGAGAAAGTCGGGGCGATGCCGCTCGGCGAGCTCCGCGGCCGCCCGACCGCGCAGGCGTACCGACCGGGTCGCGGCCCCCACCCACTCCTCGCGCTCCGATTCGCGGTAGGCGGGCAGCTCGGGGGGGTACGGTTCCCCGATCGTCTCGGTGATCTCCGAGCGGACGCTGCGCGGGTACGGTTGCGGGTCGCTCGCGAACATCCCGGGGACGATGAACCCGTGGAGCGGGTAGGCGCTCCGCATGGGGAAGTTGAGCACCCCGACCTTGGCCCCCACGCGCGAGAGGCGGTCCCAGACGGCCTCCGCGGGACGGAACGTCTGGACGAGGCGGGAGCGCCCGGGCGCGCCGTCGGGCTCGGTAAAGCCGAAGATGCCGAGCTCGCCGGGGTCCTTGCCCGTGGCGAACGAGTACCACGCCGGGATCGTCTTCGCGGGGTAGACCGAGCGCAGCGGCGCCCGCACGCCCCGGCGGATGAGCGAACGCAGGTACGGGAGCTCTCCCGCTTCCATGAGCGGGTCGAGGAGATCGAACGTGCCGCCGTCCAGCCCCAGGACCAGGAACCGGCGTCGCGATTTGCCCATTCTTTC
>JASHUS010000002.1 GCA_030039865.1 Thermoplasmata archaeon | reverse complement strand
TCGGGGCGCGGCGGCGGGGTCTCCTCGGCGACGGCCACGGCCGCTTGCACTCTCGCCTCGCTCTGCCGGCGGAGCTCCTCCTCGGCCGCGTCATCGAGTAGGCCGTTCTCGCGCATCCAGTCGGCGAGACGACGGACCGGATCGAGCCGTCGGGCGCGCTCCTGAAAGTCCGCGGGCTGGTACCGGGTGGGGTCGTCTGAGGAGGAGTGCGCGGTCATCCGATACGTCACGAACTCGAGTAAGCGGGGGCCGTCGCCCGCCCGGACCGCCCCCCGCGCGGCGGCGAGCGCCCGGTAGACCGCGAAGAAATCCGTTCCGTCGATCCGCTCGCCCGGGAGACCGTAGGCGGGTGCCTTGTCCGCGAGGGTCGGGGCGGCGGACTGCCGACCGACCGGCTGGGAGATCGCCCACTGGTTGTTCGCGCAGACGAAGATGATTGGCAACTGCCAGATCCCGGCGAAGTTGAGGCCCGCATGGAAGTCATTCGAGCTTGTCGCGCCGTCCCCGAAGAACGCGAACGCGACCCCGGGCTCCTTACGGAGCCTCAGGGCATAGCCCGTCCCGACCGCCTGGGAGATCTGCGTCCCGATCACGGACGACATCGACACGTAGTGGACCTCCCGCGCCGTCGGGTGGCACGGCATCTGACGGCCGCGAGCGGCGTCGCGGTCGTCGGCGAAGATCGAGTGCGCGTACCCGGCGAGCGACGCCCCCCGGACGAGCGCTACGAGTTGCTCCCGGAGGCCGGGAAAGATCCAGTCCTCGGGCGCGCTCGTCAGACCGGCGGCGACGTTGACCGCCTCCTGGCCGGTGGCGGCGCCGTAGAAGCCGATCCGGCCCTGGCGCTGGAGCGCTTGCATCCGGGCGTCGAGCGTGCGGGCGAGGAGCATCCACCCGTACGCACTCGCCACCGTCGACTTCCACCCGTCGCCGAGGGCGCCGGCGACGGCCCCCTCCGAGTACGGAAGCGGTTCGGCGCGTGCGCCCGAGCTCATGCGAGTTCGGCGAACAGCAGGTGCGGATCTTCGAGGTACCCCTTCACCAGGGCGAGGAACTGGGCCCCCTCGATGCCGTCGATCACGCGGTGGTCGAGGGAGACGGAGAGGTTCATCACGTCGCCCGCCCCGATCGTCCCGTCGGGCCGGATCACGGGACGATGCTGGATCCTATGAACGCCCAGGATCCCGACTTCGGGATAGTTGAGGATCGGCGTCGCGAGGATGCCGCCGAGGGGCCCGAGGCTCGTGATGGTGAACGTGCTCCCCCCCAGCTCGGCCCGCGTCAGCTTACCGGCCCGCCCGCGCTCGGAGAGATCGTGGACCTCCCGGGCGATCTGGACAAGGCTCTTTCGGTCGGCGTCGCGGAGCACCGGCACGATGAGGCCTTCGGGCGCGGCGGTCGCGACCCCGATGTGGTAGACCGAGCGCACCAGGAGTTCCTGGTGCGCGTCGTCCATCGTGGCGTTGAGCCGGGGCGACGCCTTCAGCGCGGCGACGACGGCCTTGATGATGAACGGCAGATAGTGCAGGGTGACACCCTGCTTCTCGAACGACTTCGACATCCGTTCGCGAAGTCGCACGAGCTCGCCCACGTCGACCTCTTCGACATAGGTGAAGTGAGCGGCGCGGTGCGTCGACTCCGTCATGTGCTCGGCGATCACGCGTCGCAATCCGCGGATCGCGATTCGCTCGCGGATTTCCGCGGAGGGGATCTCCGGGGCGACGGTTTTGGTGGCGGGCGGCGCGGACCGCTCGGGTGCTTTCGAGGGCGTGCCCTCCGCCGCGGCACTGGCCGGAACCGCGACGGCGCCGGTCGAGGCGACCGTCGGCGAACCGGTAAGGTCGGACTCCTGGATGCGTCCGCCGGGACCGGAGCCGCGGACCTTCGCGAGGTCGATCCCCCGTTCCGCCGCGATGCGCCGGACGAAGGGGGACGCGAGCGGTCTCCCTCCCGATGGGGAGACCGCAGGTCCTGGCGCGCCGGCCGACGGCGCGGCGGCGGTCGAGCCGCCGCCCGGGCTTACCGCGGGGGTCGACGCCGGCGTCGGGCTTCGTGGGGGCGAGGAGTCTCCGGCCGTCTCGATCGTGACGAGTAGGCCACCGACCTTCACCTTGTCCCCGACTCCGGCATGGAGCCGCGCGATCCGGCCGCTCTTCGGCGACGGGATCTCGACGTTCGCCTTGTCGGTGAGCACGCTGACCAGCGGCTGGTCCTCGCGGATCTCATCTCCCTCCTTGACGAACCACTGGACGACCTCGCCCTCCGCGACCCCTTCCCCGATATCGGGGAGCCGGAACTCGTACGCCATCGGGGCACCTATCCGGCCCGGAGGCTGGCCCGGGCCGCCAGCTCGATCCGGGCGGCGTTCGGCAGGTAGACGTTCTCGAGCGCATAGGGGAACGGCGTGTCGTAACCGGTCACCCGTTGGACCGGGGCCTTCAACGAATAGAACGCCCGCTCGGCGAGGAGCGCGGCCAGCTCGGCGCCGAATCCGCAGAAACGGGCCGCCTCGTGAACGATCACGGCACGGCCGGTCTTCTCGACCGACGCCACGACGGCTCGCTCGTCCAGCGGGACGAGGGAGCGAAGATCGACGACCTCGGCCGATATCTGATCCCGCGCCAGGGCTTCCGCCGCCTCGAGCGCGGTGGGCACCATCGCGCCGTACGCGAAGATCGAGAGGTCCGTTCCCTCCCGGGCCACCCGTGCCTCGCCGAACGGGACGCGGTGGTCCCCGTCGGGCACCTCGCCCGAGACCGATCGGTAGATCCGTTTGGGCTCGAAGAACATCACGGGATCCGGGTCGTGCACCGCCGTGAGCAGGAGGCCCTTCGCGTCGGCCGGTGTCGACGGGATCACGACCTTGAGTCCCGCCGTGTGGCAGAAGTACGCCTCCGTGCTCTGCGAGTGGTAGAGTCCCCCCTTGATACCGCCGCCGTACGGCGCCCGCACGACCACGTGGCAGGGGTACTGCCCGCCCGAGCGGTAGCGGAACTTCGCGAGCTCGCTGACGATCTGGTCGAAGGCGGGATAGATGAAGTCCTGGAACTGGATCTCCGCGATGGGTTTGAGCCCGTAGAGGGCCATCCCGATCGCCGAGCCGACGATGCCGGTCTCCGAGAGCGGTGTGTCGATCACTCGCTCGGCGCCGAACTCCTTCTGAAGGCCCTCCGTCGCGCGGAAGACCCCCCCGTTCACCCCGATGTCCTCCCCGAGCAGGAGCACGTCCGGGTCCTGGCGCATCGCCTCCTGCAGGCCCCGGTTGACGGCCTGGACGAGGGTGAGCTCGGTCATCGCCCCGCGCCCGCTCCCGGCCCGACTGCCGCCGACTCGCTCCGCTCCTCTTCCAGGCGGGGCGTCAGCGACTCGAAGACGTTGTCGAAGAGGCTCGATGGCTCGACCGGGGCGACCTTCTCGGCCTCCTCGAGCGCCGCGCTCATTGCGGATCGGGCGGCCCCCCAGACCTTCTGGTCCGTCGCGTCGTCGAGGGCGCCGGCATCCACGAGCCGTTGCTTGAGCAGCTGGAGGGGGTCCCGCGCTCGAGCGGCCGCCACCGCCTCGTCCGATCGATATCGGTGCGGGTCGTCCGAGGTCGAGTGCGGTCCGAGGCGGTAGACCTGCGCTTCGATGAGCGTCGGTCCTTCCCCGGCGACCGCGCGGGTTCGCGCCTCCAGTACGGCGCGGCAGACGGCGTCGACGTCGTTCCCGTCGACGACGATCCCCGGGAAGCCGTACGCCTCGGACTTCTGTGCGAGCGTGGGGCTGCGGGTTTGCTGCGCGCGGGGGAGCGAGATCGCCCACTGGTTGTTCTGGCAGAAGAAGATCGTGGGGGTTCGGAAAACGCCCGCGAAGTTGAGCCCCGCGTGGAAGTCGTTCGAGCTCGTCGCGCCGTCGCCGAAGAAGGCGATCGTCGCCCGACCGGCGCCCCGGCGCTGCATGGCCATCGCGGCCCCGACCGCGTGGGTGATCTGGGTCCCGATCGGGCTCGAAACGCTCACGTAGTTCTGAGCTCGGAACGCGAAATGATTGGGCATCTGCGTTCCGCGGACCAGATCCTCCGCGTTCCCGATGAGCTGATCGATGACCGACCGGAGCGACGCGCCGCGCACGAGCGCGACGCCCAACTCCCGGTACGCGGGGAACACCCAGTCGTCGGCCTGGAGCGCGAACGCGGCGCCTACTTGGGCGGCCTCTTGGCCCGAGAGAGGAGCGTAGAACCCGATCCGACCCTGCCGCTGCAGCGTGAGGCAGCGTTCATCGATGACTCGCGCCAGCACCATCCACCGATACGCGTCGTTCAGACGTTCGACGGAGAGCCCCGCGGGTGAGCCGGCTTCCCCGGAGGAAGTCAGCGTGGTTCGTGCCGCCTCGACCATCTAGCGTACGGAGAAATGGGCTCGATATAAGTCCGAACCGTCGAGCCCGCCCGAGGAGCCGGATCGGAACCGCGAGCGCGTGCCCGGGCGGCGTTCCGGTGCGGGAGTGCGTCGGGACCGACGGGTCCCGACGCACGGAAGGGGTTGGCTCTCGGTCCGACCACTCGAGCCACGCTTAGTCGTAGGACTCCCACGTCACCGTGAACTTGTCCTTCTTCTGGTAGTAGCTGCTCAGACTGCCCACCTTCTGTTGCAAGTCGCCCGTGCTGGGGCCGTACTGGGTAATCTCGAGGACCGTCGCGTGGGCGCTCCCCGGTAGTCCACCGATGCCATTGTAGTAGCCGTTGATCTCTGTGTTGCAGCGGTAGAACGTCTCGGTTCCGTAGTCCGCCAGGTAGTCGCCCTGGTTCGTCAACGACTCGGAGATGCACTCCGAACCGGAGTCCTGTCCGCCCTCGCAGCCGTTCGAATTGCAGGTGGACGGATTCCCCTGTATCATGAAGCTCGCGCCCGCGTCGTCGGTGTCGTCCACCACGATCGTGTAGACTCCGCAGTAGTCTCCGAAGCAGATCGACGGGTTGTAGAGCACGTACGCCTGGACCAGCTGACCCGCCGAGATCTCGGCGTACGACTGGATGTTTTCGTAGGGATAGAACTCGAACCAGGTCCAATAGTACGGGCCGCCACCGTCGGAATTGCAGTACCCGTAGGTTCCGCCCTGCTCGACCGTGCCGGTGGCCCAACCATCGATTCCTACCCACTGGTCATCGAGCGCGGGGTAGACGTCGCAACTGATCGTCGGAACGAACCACTCTCCCGAGGCTTCGAGGACGTTCCCATAGTATTCCGACGCGACCGTATCCGCGTACCCGGCCCAGTTGCTGCTGGTGGTCTTGGTGACGCTGTTCTTCCCGAACGCGTGCAGTTCCGCCGACATCTCGGGCGTGATCTTCTCCGCCGCGGACCATTTCAAGTCCGAACCGGTCGACGCCGGGCCCAAGTGGGCCTCCAGCGAGACGATCGCGGTAGCGACTCCGGCGAATCCGAAGCCCGCCACGGCCATCACGGCCACGGCGAGCGCCAGAAACGCGGGCGTCCGCGGATTTCTTGCTCTCCATTCGGCTCCTTCGTTTGCGCGCATGCCTTTGTTCCCTTCTCCTCTGGGCGACGGGCTGACGCGGAGCCCGGGGAGGCGCCACGGTTCGGGCGATCGATCGATCGCGTCCCCGATGTCCGGAAAGTGCCGTCGCGAAGGGGACCGGCGCGGCCGCCTTCTACTCAGCGCCGTGCCGTTCGACGTTTCCGGAAGTTCGCGCGCCCCGGATGACCGCTTTCGAACCTTCGGGGGCGTCCGGACTCCCCTGGGCCGACAGTTGACGATTCCGGGCGGACCCTGCGCCGTCGCAAGGTTATTTGGCCCCCATCCCGATGGTCGCGAAGGGGGGCCTACGGACCGCACCGACCTCGCGATCTACCGAGCGCTCTTCCGTGGCCAGGAGGCCCGCTTCTGGGCGGGCCGCTCGATCGTCGACCCACGTGTCACGGCGACCGAGATCGGTCGGCGGATCGGGATGAGCCGGACGGCGGTGCAATCGCGACTCCGCGGGTGGCGGGCCACCGGCGCTCACTCGGGCTTCGAAGTCTGGCCGAACCTTCGGCTCTTCGGAGTCTCGCTCAGCACCGTGGATATCCCGGCGAACTCTCCCGGGCGCGTCGATCAGCTGCTCGACGACCTCGCCCTCGTGGAAGGAGTGCTATCCGCCCGTGAGCTGCTCGACGAGGACGGCCGCAAGGTCCGGGTCTACCTCGTCAACGACGGCGGGGTGGCCCTCGGGCGACGCCGCCGGCTGTTGCGGAGGATCTCCGGACTCCTGACGGAACCGGAAGTTGAGCCCTACTGGGTACCCGAGCCGAGCCGTCGGCTCTCACCGCTCGACTGGCGGGTGCTCTCCTTCTACCGGGCGTACCCCGACGCGACCCTCACCGAGACCTCCGGAAGCCTCGGCATCAGTACGAAGACCCTCTCCGTCCGGAGGGATCGGATGATCGACGACAACGCGATGTGGTGGGTCCTCGAGGTACAGACGGCGCGATTTCCGGTCGTGTTCTTCTCCGCCGTCCTGGATCCGGCTGCCCATGCCCCGGACGTGCACCACCTCCTCGGCTCGCTCGTCCCCGGTTGGATTCCCTGTGCTAGCGATGGCTTTGGCGCGCCGCCCGCGGCCGCGGATCGCCGACTGGCCGGACTATCGATGGTCACGTCTCCCGGTGCCGTCGACGACGTCGCGCGGCAGATCGCGGGCCTGCGCGAGGTCGCGTCGGTCCGATGGCGCATCCCGCGCGCTTTCCGGTCTTACCCCGAGTGGCTCAACGCTCGCCTTCTCGCTCGGCTATCGGAAGATGCCCGGGCGCGACGGCCCTACCTCGCTCGCGGACCCGCGCTGGACCTGGTGCCGGGGCGACTGATAGCGGGCGGAGTATCCGTCGATACTTCGCCGCCCCTCAGTTCGTTCGCGGCGGGAGCGACCGGGTCGACCGCCGGAGCCGGCGACTCTTGCCCCATCCCGCCCGCTCCCGGCTCGGGACGGCGGGCACGTCGGTACTTGGCGTCGCGCTACACTACGTGACCAGTTCGATCTACGGGATCAAGCGGACGCTGTCCCCCAAGCGGGACGTCCCTTCTCGGAGGACGCGCAAATACCATCCGCGACGGTGGAGCATGGTCTTCAGGAACTCGGGGCCCCGCGCCGGCCCGACATACGGCAACGTGTAGAGAATCGTGCACGGGTCGCACGCCTTGGTCACGACGACTTCTGCCTCACCGATCGTCAGCGTCGTACCGGGCTGGAACCGGTCGTACGGGATGCCGGCCGAGGTGATGTTCTCCCCGAGATCTCCGGGCCGTACCGGCCATCCCTCCCGGTTCAGCTGTTCGATCATCTCGCTCGGCATGAGGAGGAGCGCCATGCCATCGTCGTCGTGCTTTTCCTCGTGCCGATATCGATTGAAGTCACCCTCTAATCCAGAGCGCTTCAGACGAGCCTCGGATACGGGACGCTTCGGTAGTCCCCGTTCACCCGGCGTCTCTGGTTTGAGATGCAGGCCCACCACCCGACCTTCGAGGGGGGCTGTTCCGCCTTCGGGGGCTGTCAGCGGTCTATTGGTCGAGTCCACCATCTCCCGCCCATCTCCCCAGTGGCGTCAGTGGAGCTGTGGCCGCGTCGAGTATTATGATTTGGTGTAGTCCGCTCCCTCTCGGTCGGCCGCGACCCAGAAGACGAACTGCGGCGCCGCTTAGACCGGTGGACGCGGTTGCAACACGCCTTGCAGCCAGTCCACCGGCACCGCCAGGACCGTGCTTCCATCCCGCGCATTGAAGGGACGTCACCGTGTCCCGTCGCCCTTATCCGGGACCCGAACTACCGCCGAGCGCGCTCCACCGTTCGGAGCTTTTAATCTATCCGGCCGTAGACGTTCGGTGGCGACTCGCCCGTTCTATTCGAGCCGAAGATTTTCTGGTGCTGACCATCGGGGGTCGCGCGCGCGCCGCCGCGCGTCGGCGACGAGGTCGTCGAGCCGCTCTCGGCGTGCGTGCCAGTCGATCTCCGCCCAATCGATATCGTCGTAATGCTCGCGGATGAGCACGATCGCCTGGGCGTACGCTCGTTTCGCCATTTCGATGTGCGCCTTACCCCGGTATTGACCGGGGATGACGCGGACCTCGCGGATCCGACCGAGAATCAGGTCCTCGATTGCGGAGAGACGAATCGTAGCGTACGGGGTCGCGACCTCTCGCGTGAGCCGCTCGGATCCCTCGTAGGACCCGCTCATCAGGTCGATGAAGACGCCCCAGTCCTTTCGCGAGATCATTTTCCCGTGGTCGACGAAGCCCCACGATCGCAAGATTGCGGCTACCTTCGCCCGGTCCGAGACGAGCAGATCGATGTCATCTGACGGGATGCGGCCCTCGGTGTACTGTTGGCCCGCCGATCCGCCGACGACTGTGAACTCCCGTGGGGGGAGGTGGGCCTCTTCTGCGAGCAGGCCCAGGAGGAGCCGACGGCGCCGGTAGACGATCGGTTCGGCCAGGACAATCCGAGCGACTTCTGCCTCGGACCTCATGGCTTCCAGCCCTCCCGGTACGAGGTCCGTCCTCCCTCTTCGCGCAGGATGCGATCCTTCTCCGGCGGCCGGATCTTAGACCGTAGACACCGGACCGTTTCGGCCGTGGGCTTCCAGTTTCGGGGTCGGTAGAATTCCGGGTCGTCAGGGAGCGAAGCGAGTACGCGTTCGTACACGGCTCCGATCGTCGCGTCGGCGTCGCCCCGGGCTCTGTCCCACTCTTCATCCCACGAGACCCGGACGCGCCGGCGAAGGAGCGCCCGAATATCGGCATCGATGAGGACGAAGCCGTTCGGGTCCTCGCGTATGATGCCGGTATGGACTCCTTTCCACAGCTCACCGTAGACCTTCGGACGTGGAACGCCGGTCACGAACGAGATCCGGTACCCCGTCAAGGGCTCGGCGGAATTCGCGAGCGCCGCGATCGTGAGCACCCGGGCTCGGCTCCCGAAGAGGGAAACGAGGGCGGGGTCAGGCCAGGGCTCCATCGACGGAAGTAGGTAGCGGGACAGATAAAATAGTTACTCATTAGGTAACTATGTCCGCTGGCAAGCGATGGGTTGGGCGCCGACTGAGAGAATGCGGAAAGCCCGACGCATACCGGGGCGAGGCGTCGCCCCGGGACGACGACGGAGGGCGAGTGCGGTCTGAGGGAGTGAAGGTGACGCTAGCCACCCGTTCGACCAAGTATTCGGAGGATCGCGAGAACACGGCTCGAGCTTTCGCTCGGCGGCACCTTGCTTACCGCGATTCTTAAACCACCTCGATACTCGGGGGTCCGCGAGAGGGCTAACTCGGCGTTGGTCGATGGAGGCAGAATCATTCCTCGAAGAATCGCTGCCATAGATCAGAAGGTACATCTGGCGGAGCACTAGCGGGCCCATAGCTTAGTTTGGCTGGAGCACCCGGCTGATAACCGGGAGGTCGTCGGTTCAAATCCGACTGGGCCCATTCCCGCTGACACAATGCGTTCAATGTAGGGTCCGATGCCTGATGCCGACCCGACCCACACGGTCGCCGGATATTCGGCGAAGAATGGGTCAGGTCTCCCCGGCCCCCTGGCCCTTCGCTGCCGTCTCCCTGTTAGTGAACGCAGGTTTTCACAGCTCGAGAGGCTATGTGCCTGGTCTCGATCGAACCGGGTGGCGATCTTTCTGCTGCAAGCGCCAGAGAAGACCCGGATGGTTCGCGACGCGACGACCGTAGGCGC
>JASHUS010000016.1 GCA_030039865.1 Thermoplasmata archaeon | reverse complement strand
ACGTCCAGCGCGTACTCGCGACGGTAGGCGGCCGCGAGCGCTTCGGCAAACCGCTTCCCTTCGTCGTAGCAGCTGCGCGGGCCGAGCGGATTGACGTGGCCCCAGTACGACTCGTCCTGGGGATGGACCTCGGGATCGCCGTAGACCTCGCTCGTCGACGCCAGCAGAACGCGCGCGTCCGACCGGCGTGCGGC
The DNA here is from genome assembly GCA_030039865.1 of Thermoplasmata archaeon. Classification (GTDB taxonomy): domain Archaea; phylum Thermoplasmatota; class Thermoplasmata; order Lutacidiplasmatales; family UBA184; genus Lutacidiplasma. The sequence goes on along the minus strand of JASHUS010000016.1, from coordinate 9,707 downwards.
GTCGAGCACGCGGTCGGTAGCCACGGAGTTGACCCGAAGCGTCCCGATCGGATCCCGCAGGTAGGCGGGCGGCGAGGCCGGGCTCGCGAGATGGAAGTACCGATCCGCCTTCGGCAGGGACCGCAGCCGGCTCAGATCGGTGACGCGCAATCGGAACCCGCGACTCCGGCGGGCGAGCTCGAGGTTCGAGCGCCGGCCGGTGCTCAGATCGTCGTAGCCGAGGACCTCTACGCGAGAACCGAGGAGCGCATCAGTGAGGTGCGAACCCAGGAACCCCGCCGCTCCGGTGACGACCGCACGCATCGAGGTGATCACCACCGAGAACGCCCGCGCTCTCCCCGCATCGGTTCCACTGGTCCCTCGGGCACAAAGCTCCGTCGGTCGGTGCGACGGGACATCACGTGGGGGGACCGCCGGGGAGGGACGGGCGCTCGACGGAGGGCCGGTCGGTCTCCGTATGCCACCGTTGCCGACTCGCGTCGCGCTGTCGGTACCCCCAGAAGGCGTTCGCGGTCGACCGGGGCGCGATAAGTCGCGGTGCGCACCAGCCGAGCTGGATCGCGAACGTCGGCTCCCGCCGGAGCCAGGCGGGCCACGCGGCGTCGAGGAACGTGCTCGCACTGGGCCGGGGCGCGTCGGGATCCATTAGATACCAGACGACGGCGCCGCGCCCCCGGAGGAACCGCGCCGCCCGCTCGGCGCGGGTACCGCCCGCGATCGCGATCAGAGCCTCGCCACTCCGCACGATTTCGCGGGAGAGGCGTTGGCGGGACGCTTGGCTCGAGCTCTGGGAGAGGCTGTCGTGGAGCCGGTATTCCGAGAGCACCTGCGTCCCCACGACGAGCGTCCCCGCCCGGGACAGCGCGGCCGCGAAGAGGATCCAATCCGTCGAGGTCGAGAACCCCGCGAGGCGGTCCACGTACGGCAGGATCGTCGCGCGTCGAAGGGTGATCGCGGAGTTGCCCTCCGCCCCGTAGTGTCGGATGAAGTCGACCGTCGCGAGGTCGTCGCGCGCCGCCCCCACGATCCGCAGTTCGTCCGGCGACGTTCGGGCGTACGGTCCGATCAGGACGCGACCGAGCCCATCGATGCAGCGGTTCCGATTCCGGAAGTACAGGAGATCAGGATCGCGTCGGAAGCGTGCAGCGACCGTCGCCAGCTTCTCCGGTAGATACCGGTCGTCGTCCTCGAGAAAGCAAACGACCTCGCCGCGCGCCGCGCCGATGCCGAACGCGAGCTTCTGCCCCAAGCGCGGCAGGGACTCGTCGGTCACCGTCCGTACCCGGGGGGCTTGGCCGGCGAGCCAGGCGTCGAGGCCGGCGTCCCGGACGAACTTGACGACCAGGATCTCGTAGTCGTCGGGCGCGAGCGTCTGCGCGAGTACCGACTCCACGGCGCCGCGCAAGTACTCGGTCCGGTCGTGCGCCGTGATGATGACGGAAACGTAGGGCGACGGGGAAGGACCGGGCATCTCGGAGGTGCGCCTCCCGCTCGATTCCCTCATCCCTGGTGGTGGTGATAGCCCACCAGCGACTTCCAGGTCCGGTTCAGCGAGATCGCGAGCCGCGGCGAGAGCGGATAGCCGAACATCAGCGCCGAGGGGACGACGAGCGGTCGACGTAGGCCGACCCCGTCGAGCACCGCCCGCATCGTTCGGCGGTACTCGTGGAAGGTCGTGTCTCCGGTCAGGAACACGAGGTGGACCACGGCGTTCGCGACCATCGGGTTCAGCGTCGCGCGGACCCCGTCCTGGGACGTGTCGAGGAGATCGAGCATCCAGGCGATGTCCCGCTCCGCGCTCGCGCCGGGGCGGTTCCAGATCGACTGCGCCGGTCGGAGCGAGCCCTGCACCTGGCCCACCCGATATCCGGTCAGCACGCTCGGATCCATCGCCATCCACTGCCGTTCCGTCACGGCCATCATGAACAGCGTGTGATCGGCGATCGTGAGCCGACGCAGCTGATCGACCCAATGGGCGATCGCCGACCGGCGGGCCGAGATGCAGCTCGCGAGGACGGGCCGCAGCCCCTGCGCGAAAAGGTTCCCGCCCTCGCCCGGGTGGAAGAGCCGCACCTCGCCCCCCGGCGCGGGTCGCGGCGGCTGATCGGTGAACGGGAGGTACCGGTTCGCGGCGAAGATCACGCGGGGATCCCGGTACACCTCGCGGAGGCGATCGACCTTTCCCGGTAGGAAGACGTCGTCGTCATCCAGCAGGGCGATCACGTCGCCCGAGGCCACGGCGATCCCTTCCGCAACCTTTCCGCCCTGGAACGGTTCGCGGGTCGGGACGACCCTCGCTCCCAGGGCCGCCAGCTCGGCGTCGAGCTCCGGGTCGCGCGTGTACTTCACGACGAGTACCTCGTCGGCTCCCTGGGAGGTGGCCGACGCCACCGCGTCCCTCAGGAACTGGACGCGGGTGTGCGCGCTGATGATCGCGCTGACGGTCGGCCGGCGCGCCGTCGCGGCGGGTCCCGAGCGCTGGCCCGACGCCCGGTCGTCCTCGAGCATGGGCCGCCTTGGAGGATGGGTGGGTCCCGGCCGATAAGGATTGCTCGCGGCGGGTGACCCTTCCGACCCCCGGGCGAACGTCTTTTCCCGAGCGCGAGCTAGCACCGACGTGCGTCTGGTCTTCGCCTGTCACAGCTACTATCCGGCGATCGGCGGAGTCGAGCGGTTCGTACAGGATCTCGCCGAGGAGATGGCCCGACGCGGCGTCGCGACGACCGTCGTGACCCGCCTCGACCCCGGCACGACGCGGCAGGAACGACTGAACGGCGTCGACATCGTGCGGATCCCGATGTGGCGCGCCGGCCGGTTCCACGTCCCCCGCGGGTACCTTCCGACCGTCCGGGCGCTTAAGCCCGATGTCTTTCACCTGAGCGGTAACCGGGTCTGGTGCGCCGACTACTACCTGCCGCGCGTGCGTTCCGTCCGCGCGGTCCGTGTGATGACCGGCCACGCGTTCTACCAGTACGAGATGCGACGGCGGATCTGGGATCGGTGGTACTTCGAACGGTACCTTCCCGGCCGGATCCGCTATCTCGATCTCTACACGGCCGACACGGAGCGCGAGAAAGGTCAGCTCGTCTCATGGGGCGTGGATCCGGCCCGGATCGAAGTGATCCCGGCCGCGGTATCGCTCGGCGAGTTCGACGGACCCCGGATCGACGCGGAGGTCGTACGCGCGCGCTGGGGTCTGCGCGCGCCGCACGTCGCGGTATACGTTGGGGGTTACTACGAGAACAAGCGAGTCGATCGCCTGGTCCGTTCGATCGCGGCCACGAACGGCCGATGGGGGCTCGTCGTGATCGGACGGGACCTTCCCGGGACCCCGTACGACCGGGCGACCGTGAGCCGGCTGGCCCGGGAGCTCCGGGTCGAGGCCGTCTGGGGCGACCTCTTGCCGCGCGCCGACGTGCTCGACGCGCTCCACGCGGCCGACGCGGTCGTCCTCGGAAGCTCGTACGAAGGCTTCGGCATACTCCTGCTCGAATCGATGGCCGCTGGGCGCCCGTTCGTCGCCTTCCGGGCCGGAGCCGCCCCCGAACTGGCGGCGACCGGTAGCGGCTACTGCGTCGATACGGAGCCGGAGTTCGCGGCGGCGTTGACCCGGCTCGAGGATCCGGAGCTCCGGGCGTCGATCGGGGCCAAGGCGCGCCAGTCGGCCGAGGGATACTCGGTGCCCCGGCAGGCCTCCCGCTTCCTCGCGGCCTACGATCGCGTTCGGAGCGCTCGCTAGCGCGGCCCGTCCTCCCCCACCGACACGGTCAAATTATCAGGGCGCCGAGGCTGTCGCGGGACCGCATGCGCGTCGTGGTGACCGGGGGCGCGGGGTTCATCGGATCGAATCTCGTCCACTACTGGTCCGCTCAGCACCCCGAAGACTCCGTCACCGTGGTGGACGCGCTCACGTACGCCGGTCGCAAGGAGTCGCTCGCGGACCTCGAAGGGAAGCCGCGCTACGAATTCCGGCACGTGTCGATCAACGATGCGGCGGCCATGGCGTCCGCCGTGCGCGGCGCGGATCTGGTCCTCCACCTCGCGGCGGAGTCCCACAACGACCGCGCGATCGGAGCCCCGCTCCCGTTCGTCGAGACGAACGTTCTCGGGACGGCGGTGCTCCTGGAGGCGTGCCGCCGGGCCGACGTCCCGAGGTTCCACCATGTGTCGACCGACGAGGTCTACGGATCGCTCGCCCTCGACGACCCCGGACGATTCTCCGAGTCGACGCCGTACGCGCCGCGGGGGCCGTATTCCGCGAGCAAGGCCGGGTCCGATCACCTCGTCCGCGCCTGGCACGAGACGTACGGACTCGCCACCACCGTGTCGAACTCCGGAAACAACTTCGGGCCGTTCCAGTTCCCGGAGAAGTTGATCCCCCTCGCGATCACGCGGCTGCTCCACGGCGGCAAGGTCCCGCTCTACGGGGACGGACGCAACGTCCGCGATTGGATCTACGTGCTCGACCACTGCGCGGCTATCGACCGCATCGCGCGGACCGGTCGCCCCGGGGCCACGTATCTCGTCTCGGCGGAGAACGAGCTCTCGAACCTCGAGGTGGTACGTCGGATCCTCCGGCTCTCGCACCGGGGCGAGGACGCCATCGACTGGGTCGCGGACCGCCAGGGACACGACCGGCGCTACGCGCTCGACTCGCGTCGGCTGCGCGAGGAGCTCGGCTGGACGCCCGCGGTCTCCTTTGACGACGGCTTGCGTCGGACGATCGATTGGTATTCCGGTCATGAGAGCTGGTGGGCCCCCCTGTTGGCGCCCGTGGCGCGTTCCGAGGCTCGATGAGCGTCCCCCCGCTCGGCGGACCGATCGTCCCGATCTCGCCGGCCGAGATCGCCCTGCACGGGATCCGCCCGATCCCCCGGGTCTTCCACGAGGATGCCCGCGGGTTCCTCGTCGAGACGTTGCGCTCCGACGACCCGCTCGACACCGGCGTCGCCTTCCGGATGTCGTACACGTCGCTCACCCGGGCCGGCCAATACCGGGACATCGATCGGTGGCACGTCCACCGAATCCAGTCGGACCGGTTCGTCGTGGTGCTGGGCGAGATGATCCTGGCGCTGCTCGACCGGCGCCCCGACTCGCCGACCCGGGACCAGCTCGCGGTCGTACGGATGGTCGGATCGTCGGACTCGGTCTCAGGCACCGCCCCCGGATCCACCGAATCCGGACGTTACCTCGTACCGATCCCGCCGGGTGTGCTCCACTGCATCGGTAACATCTCCCGCGCTCCGTTCGTGCTCCAGAACTTCCCCACGGAACTCTACGATCCTCGGGACGAGGGTCGAGTCACGTTCAGCGAGCTCCCCGTCCCCGCGCTGGGCCGACCGTTCTCCTGGGATCTCGTCGCCCGCTCCGACGCTCCCCGCTAGGTGCCGCAGTGGCGGACGTTCTCGTGTTCGGCGCGGCTTCGATGGTCGGATCGCACTTCATCGAGATCGCTGCAAACCGCTGTGCGGCCGCCGGGATAACCGATCCCCGTGCGACGGGACTCAAGGTTGATCGATTCGACCCGATCGACCTCCGCGACGCGGCGAGAACCCGGGAGCTGACGGCACGATCTCCCGAGACGACGATCGTCAATTTCGCCGCGATGACCGACGTGGACGCCGTCGAGCAGGAGCGCCCCGTCGAGTCGACCGCCCCGAGCGGGTCCGCCTGGTCGGTCAATGCCCTCGCCGCGGGCGCGATCGCCGAGGGCGCCCGGTCCTCCGGAAAGTATCTGGTGCACGTATCCACCGACTTCGTCTTCGATGGGTCCGAGGGCCCGTACGACGAGTCGGCGCCCCGGGCGCCGTTCTCCGAGCGACTGAGCTGGTACGGCTGGACGAAGAGCGAAGGAGAGCGCCGCGTGGTCGCCGCCGATCCCACCGCCGCCGTCCTGCGGATCTCCTACCCGTTCCGGGCGTCGTTCCCCGGGAAGGTCGATTTTGCCCGTCGCATCGTGCGCAGCTATCGCGGGGGCACGCTCCCTCCGCTGTACGTGGATCAGCAGATCTCCCCGACGTGGGTCCCGGACGTCTCGGCCGCGCTCGCCGGGCTCCTCGCACGCCGCCCGGCGGGTGTCGTCCACGTCGCGTCGCCGGGATTGACGAGCCCCTACGAGTTCGCGACCGAGCTGATCGGGCGGATCGAATCCCGGCCGGTCACGCTCGCGCGCGGTTCGCTCGCGGGGTCCCCGCGCGACCCGCGGCGTGCGCCGCGACCCCGCCTCGGCGGGCTGAGCACCGGACGGGCCGCCAGCCTCGGCTTCCCGCTGACGTCCTGGCGCGAGGGAATCGAGTCACTCGTGCGCGCAGAAGAGGGCTTTCGATGAAGGGACTGTTGCTCGCGGGGGGCTACGGGACGCGGCTCCGCCCCCTGACCTTCACCGGCAACAAGCACATGATACCGGTCGCGAACAAGCCGATCCTGCTCTACGGGTTGGGTCATCTGCGCGATGCCGGCATCCGTGACGTGGCGATCGTCCTCGGACCCGTCCGCGAGGGCATCCAGGAGGTCGTGGGCGACGGATCGTCGTTCGGTCTGCGCATGACGTACATCCATCAAGGTGAGCCGAAGGGGCTCGCGCACGCGGTCCAATGCGCGCGCGAGTTCCTCGCCGACAGTCCCTTCGTGATGTACCTCGGTGACAATCTTCTTCAGGCCGGCGTTCGGCCGTTCGTACGAACCTTCGAAACCGAGCACCCCGACGCGGTGATCGGCGCCACGCCCGTGCCCGAGCCCCGGCACTACGGGGTCGTCGAGCTCGACGGCGACCGGATCGTCTCGATCGAGGAAAAGCCGGCGCATCCGAAGAGCAACCTCGCGCTGGTGGGCGTCTACCTGTTCACCCCCTCCGTCTTCGAGGTCATCGATCACCTCCGGCCATCCGCGCGCGGAGAGCTCGAGATCACGGAGGCGATCGCGGGGCTGATCCGGGCCGGCCGCCGGGTCCGGGTCGAGCGAGTGGAGGGATGGTGGAAGGACACCGGTCTCCCGGCCGATCTCGTGGAGGCGAACGATCGGGTGCTGGCCACCCTCACGCCCGGCGAACTCCCGGTCCACGGTGAGATCCGGCCCGGCGCGCGGGTCACGGGGCATGTCGGCCTCGGACGAGGGACCGTGGTGGATGCCGGGGCCGAGATCGAAGGTCCCGCGATCTTGGGCGAGGATGTCCGGGTCGGACCGGGAACTCGGATCGGACCGGGGACGGCGATCGGCTCGGGCGCCGTCCTTACCGGGTGCTCGGTGCGTCGCTCCATCCTGCTCGACCGGGTCCGGATCGAGGGACCGGTGCGCCTCGTGGACTCGATCGTCGGACGGGACGTGACCGTGCGTGCGACGCGGCCCTCGGAGAGCGAGGCGCAGATCGTCGTGGGGGACGCGGCGCGGATCTTGCTATGACCCAGTCGGTGCGGACTTCACCGAGTGGGGCTGCCCGAATTTGAATCGGGGTCCCGGGCTCCCAAAGCCCGAAGGATGGACCAGTAGAGCGGGAGGAGGGTTCGTCCTCGTTCCCGTAGCTACCCCACAGCCCCGCATCGGCCCTAGACCGCCCGGACGCGCTTGAGGGTGCGTCCGATCCGGCACTCGACTGGGCCGGGCTCGACGCTCTCGATCCGGTACTTCTGCTTCGCGGGCAGGCTCGGGCCCGCGCACGCCCACCACGTGGGGCAGTCGAGGCGTCGGCACGGGTACCGGCCGGCCTCGACCGAGCTGCCGGCGATGGCGCTCGCGGCGTCGAGCACGAGCTCGCGCGCGACCGGCGCCACCTCGACCACGTGCGCCTCGGTCTCCTGGAGGGCGCAGGGGTGGGTGATCGAGCGAACCTTCGTCACGACGTAGCGGCGGCCGGGGTCCAGCGTGAGGCACGCGTGGCGGTACGGGCAGGTCCGGCAGACCGGCCCCCCGCCCTGGTAGATGAATTCGTAGCCCTCGCGAGATTCGCCGGTCGCGAGCAACGTGATGTCGGCCATCTACGTCTCCACCACGCCGGTCGTCGCGGCGAGCCGCTCGGCGGCTTCGCGCGTCAGGCCATTGTCGCCGAGGATCGTGTAGCGCTCGGGACGTACCGAGTGCGCCATCATCAACGCCTGCACGACCTCGTCGCTCGACACACCGAGCTCCCGGGCCGTGGTCGGCGCTCCGATCGTCATGAGCGCGCTCTTGAGCCGCCGCCAGTCGCCGCCGTGCAGGTACATCATCATGATAGCGCCGACGCCGCACTGTTCGCCGTGCAGGCTCGGCCGGGAAGCGATCCGGTCGAGGGCGTGACTGAACAGGTGCTCGCTGCCCGAGCAGGGGCGGGACGAGCCCGCGACGCTCATCGAGATCCCGGCCACCAGGATCGGGCGGATCGCGATCCACACCGACTCCTCGAGGTTCGGTTTGATCGACTCGGCCCGGTCCATGATCTCCTGCGCCGCGTACTCGGAGAGCGTCGCCGCGGTGCTCGAGTACTCCTCGCCGCGCAGCCGCACGGCGAGCCGCCAGTCGAGGATCGCGGTCAGATTCGAGATCACGTCCGCGCAGCCCGAGGCGAGCAGCCGGAACGGCGCCTGGACGATCAGCTGGGTGTCGGCGATGACACCGATCGGCACGGCGCCCTCGATGCTGACGCGGCTGTGCGCGCCGTGAAGGCTCGCCCGAGGCGAGGAGATGCCGTCGTGCGCGGCCGAGGTCGGCAGGCTGACGAAGGGAACGTGCGAACGGGCGGCGACGAGCTTGGCGATGTCGATCTTGCTGCCACCGCCGACCCCGATCAGGAAGCGAGCCTCCTTCGCCCGGACCTCCTCTTCGACGCGCGCGACCTCCTCCTCCGTCGCGTCGTTCGCGATGATCGTCGACATCGCGTAGCCCTCGCCACGAAGGATCTCGGTCGCCCGATTGCCCGCGAGCTCGGCGGTCCGCGGGCCGGTGATGACAGCGCCCGTGTCGGCAAAGCCGAACGTTCGACAGGTGACCGCGAGGTCGTCGAGCACGCCGTGGCCGACGAGGACGACCCTCGGGAAGACCATCCCGCGGGCCTTGCCGAACATCGCCTCGGGGGAGACGAGCGTCGCCCGCGCCGGCTCGTCGCGCCCCGCCATGGTCCGGACGCTCGGACGCGGGCCTGCCTTCTTTAGCCTTCCGGCGCCGCGCCGCCGTCAGCGGCCGGGGACGTCGCCCCAGAGCACCTTGTGCTCTTGGAGCATCACCCGGACCTCGAGCCGGTCCTTCAGGACCCAGTCCGCGAGCGCCCCGGCATCGGTGCCCCAGACCGGCTGGAACACGAGCGTCGCGGGCCCGTCGTACGCGCGCACCACGCGCCGGGCGTAGAGATAATCGCGCCGGTCCCCGATCACGAACTTGATCACGTCGCCCGTGCGCAGGAGCGGCAGGTTCGACCAGCGGTTGTGGCTCTCCATCTTCGAGGAGGGGCACTTCACGTCGACGCTGAGCACGACGCGCGGGATGCGAAGGTACGGGGCGACGTCGAGCGAGCCGCCGGTCTCGATGACGGTCTGGATTCCACGCTCGGAGAGCTCGCGGAGGAGTCGCGGCGAATCCCCTTGCAAAAGCGGCTCCCCGCCGGTGAGGCACACGTGCTGCGTTCGGTTCCGCTCGACCTCCCGCACGATGGACGGGATCGAGCGCTCCCGTCCGGGCCCGAACGAGTACTTGGTGTCGCACCAGGTGCAACGTAGATTGCACCTCGCGGTCCGGACGAAGGT
>JASHUS010000157.1 GCA_030039865.1 Thermoplasmata archaeon | reverse complement strand
ACGATCCTCCTCATCCTCGATGAGATCGACCGACTCGTGGCGCGCAGCGGCGACAACGTGCTCTACACGCTGAGCGAGATCAACCGGGAGCTCGACGAGGCGCGGATGGTCCTCGTCGGGATCTCGAACGACCTCAAGTTCACGAACCAGCTCGACGCCCGGGTGCGGAGCCGCCTCAACGAGGAGAAGATCCTCTTCCCGCCGTACGATGCCGTCCAGCTGCAGGACATCCTGCGCGAGCGCGCCCGCGAGGCGTTCAAGGAGGGGATCGTCGATCCCGGCGTCGTGGAGCGGTGCGCCGCCTACGCCGCGCTCGAGAACGGGGATGCGCGCCGGGCCCTGGCGCTCCTGCGCCTCTCGGCGGAGATGGCGGAGCGCGACCACGCGAAGCGGATCACGCCCGACCACGTCGTGAAGGCGAAGAACCGGCTCGAACAGGACATCATCGTCGAGTGCTGCCGGACGTTGCCCCCGCACTGCAAGGTGCTCCTCTACGCGATCCTCCAGTCGTACGAGCGCCGCCGCAACGGCGTCTTGACCGGCGAGGTCTACGACAGCTACAAGCGGCTCGCCGAGCGCCTGGGACTCCAGCCGCTCCATGCGCGGAGCATCTCGAACTACGTCTCCGAGCTCGAATCGCTCGGCCTGATCCGGGCGACGATCGTCTCGCGCGGCCGCGGCGGCCGCACGCGGGAGATCATCGTCGACGTGCCGCTGTCCGAGACGATGCCGGCCCTGGAGGAGGATCCGCTCATCGCGCCGGTCGGCCGACCCCGCTCGCGGGGCCAGATGTTGCTCACGAACTTCGACAACCCGAACCGGACCGGCCCGTTCTGAGACTCCCGGGCCCCGACCGGGTCGCGGTCAGTCGGCGACGGCGCCCGCCGGGACCTCAACGGCCGTCCCGTGCAGCCCTTCCGCGCGTCGCCGGGCGCGCTCCCGCTTGAGCTCGCGCAGGTCGCGCTCGAGCTCCTGCATCTCGGCGGCGGCGCGGCGCAGCCGGACGCGCGCGATCCGTTCGAGGGTCGCGATCTCGCGATCGATCGCCTCGTCGGAGCCGCGGTAGCGGCTCATGCCGCGGTCTCGCTATCGATCTGCGCGCGCTGCAGCTTCGAGGAGAAATCGACGAAGACGCTCTTGATCTCGGTGAACTCCTCGATGGCGGCGGTCCCGGCCTCGCGGCCCCCGTTCCCCGTGTTCTTCACGCCCCCGAACGGCAGCTGGACCTCCGCGCCGATCGTCGGGGCGTTGATGTAGGTGATGCCGGCCTCGAGGTCGTCGATCGCCCGGAACGCCCGGTTGACGTCCCGGGTATAGATCGCCGAGGAGAGTCCGTACTCGATGTCGTTCGCGACCCGGACGGCCTCCGCGTAGTCGCGGACCTTCAGGACCGAGAGCACGGGGCCGAAGATCTCCTCCTTCGAGATGCGAGATCCGTGCTGCGTCTCGAAGATCGTCGGTTCGATGAAGTGCCCGCGGTCGTAGGCCCCGCCCGTCATCTTGTGGCCCCCGAACCGGAGCGTCGAGTCCGTCTGTCCGATCGCGATGTATTCGAGGACCTTGCGTTCCTGCTCGGGCGAGGCGACCGGGCCCATCGCGGTCGCCGGATCCAACGGGTCGCCGACCGGGAACTTCGCGAGGCGGTCGGTGAGCATCTCGAGGAAGCGGTCGTAGACCTTCTCGTGGAGGATCAGCCGGCTGGTCGCGGTGCAGCGCTGCCCGGCGGTGCCGAACGCGCCGAAGAGCACGCCTTCGAGCGCCAGCGGGAGGTCGGCGTCGTCCATCACGATGAGGGGGTTCTTGCCGCCGAGCTCGAGATGGACCATCTTGAGACCCTTGGCCCCGCGGACGTAGACGTCGCGCCCGGTCTCGACGCCGCCCGTGAACGAGACCGCGCGGACGCGCGGATCCTCGATCAGTGCGTTCCCGACGACGCCGCCCGACCCCGTCACGAAGTTGAGGACTCCCGGCGGGACCCCGCCCTCCTCGTAGAGCTTGACGACCTCGGCGCCGCACCGGGCGGTCGCCGAGGACGGCTTGAAGACCACGGTGTTGCCCGTGATCAGCGCCGCGGCGATCTTCCAGTTGGGGATCGACGTGGGAAAGTTCCACGGGCTGATGCAGACGACGGCTCCTTTGGGCTGCCGTACGGTGAGGCAGAACTTCGAGCGCAGCTCGGACGGCACGGTCTCCCCGAAGAGGCGCCGACCCTCGCCCGCCATGTACTCGATGAAGTCGATCGATTCCTGGACCTCGCCGAGGCCTTCGGCGATCACCTTGCCCATCTCGCGCGTGACGACGGTGCCGAGCGCCTCCTTCGATCGCTTCATGCGACGGGCGACGTCCAGGAGGATCTCCCCGCGCTTCGGGGCCGGGGTCTCCTTCCAGCCGCGGAACGCGGCCCGGGCGGCCCCGACGGCGGCGTCGACGTCGCGCGGCGTGCCCTGGACGAACGATCCGACGACGTCACCGTTCGATGGGTTGACGGTCTCGAACCGGGCGGCATCCGCCGGCTCGGTCCACTTGCCGCCGATGAACAGCCCGTAGCGCGCTGCGTCCGACGTCATCGTTGGATCCCTCGTCGGCCCCGCCCACGATTGCCCGCGCTAAAAGAGCTCGCCGGGCTTTCGAGGAAAAAGATTCATCCCGAGACCCGTGCTGACGCT
>JASHUS010000156.1 GCA_030039865.1 Thermoplasmata archaeon | reverse complement strand
TTCGGTCGGGCCGAACGACTCGGGCAACGGGGTCGACGCGTCGGGGATCGGATCCGGGGGGCGGCTCGACCGGGGGGCCGGCTCCGACCGGTCGAGCTTCTGCTCGAGGGCGCGCTTCACGTCCGGCCACTCGCGGCGGAGGACCCGGAAGTACACCGAGTTGCGGTAGCCTCCGTCGGCGAGGCGTCGATTCTCGCGCAGGACGGCCTCCCGTCGGGCTCCGATGCGGGCGATCGCCGTCTGCGACCGGAGGTTCCGCGAGTCCGTCTGCAGACAGACCCGATGGACCCCTTCGGTCTCGAATGCGTGGCCGAGCATGAGCAGCTTCGACTCGGTGTTGAAGGAGGTCCGCCACACGGCGGGATCGAACCACGTCCCCCCGACCTCGACCGCCTCGTTCGGGCGATCGATGTACAGGAATCGCGTCATGCCGATGGGTCGTCCGTCGGACGCCCGGACGATCGTGAAGGCGAGATCGCTCCCCCGCGCCTGCTGCGCGAGCAGGTATCCGATCAAGCGACGGGTGTCGGTACGCTCCGGGCCGGGCAAGAGCCCGATCATGTAGCGGTTGACCCGCGGGTCGGCCCAGATCGGTTGCAGGGGCGCGGCGTGCCCGAGCTCCACGGGCACGAGCCGCAGCTGGGGACCCGTCAGCGTGAGCGGGGTGCGAAATGCGTCCGGTCGCATGGGTCGGCCGCCGAGCCGGGCGCGCGACTTAACAGCTCGTGCGGCCGGAAACCGCGTCACCGGGCGCGACGCCTGGGCCGGCCTCCGCCGCTCGCCGGCTCACCTTAAATAACGGCCCCGAGTCGCAAGTACGTACACGGCGAGCAGAGAGTAGGACCGATGGAAGCCGGTGTCACCACGTTCCTCGTGTTTGCGGTCGTCGCCACGGTCTTCGGCGTGGGATCGATCATCGCCAACCGAACGCTCGGCGCGAAGCGACGCCAGTCGTACCTCCAGCTCACGACCTACGAGTGCGGGGAGGAGGCGGAGGGTGAGGCGCAGATCGACTTTCCGACGCAGCACTACACGTTCGCGATCGTCTTCGTCGCGGTCGACGTGCTCGGTTTCATCCTCGCGCTCTGGGGGCTGACGTTCCGGGGCGTGAACTCGGGCTGGTACCCGGTCTTCATCGCGGCGGCCTTCACCGCGCTCGCGATCACGGGCATCTACTACGCGCTGAGCGGGGAGAAGCGCTGGGTCGTATGACGACGCCCGCCCCCCTGCTGGTCAGCAAGCCCGCCGAGCCCCTCGCGCTCGGCGTCGACCTGCCGATGGTCGACCAGCCGGCCGTGCCGTTCATCGAGATCGAGACGCTGCGCGCGAAGGAGTTCATCCCCGCCGCGAAGGAGGCGCTGGGCTCGCTGATCGCCGAGCAGGGCCAGGCGAAGGTCATCCGCCCGGTCTTCAACTGGGCCGGACGCAACTCGCTCTTCCCGCTGCACTGGGGGCTCGCCTGCTGCGCGATCGAGTTCGCGGCGGCCTTTGGGGCCCGGTGGGACGCCGAGCGGTTCGGCGTGGTCCCCCGGTCCTCGCCGCGGCAATGCGACGTGATGATCGTGAACGGGACCGTGACCTGGAAGGTCGCCCACAAGCTGATCACGCTCTACGAGCAGATGCCCGAGCCCAAGTGGGTGATCGCGATGGGCAACTGCGCGACCGGCGGCGGCCCGTTCCGTACCGCGTACTCGGTCGTACCCGGCGTCGACAAGCTCGTGCCCGTCGACGTCTACATCGCCGGCTGTCCGCCCCGCCCCGAAGCGATGCTCGACGGCATCCTCGAACTGGAGAAGCTGATCCGAGAGCGTAAGGAGTAGGCCCGCCGGGCGTCCGGAGTCCGACCGAGGAGAGCAGGGGATGCAACCGGACGACGTCTCGAGGGTTCTCGCGCCCGCCCTCGGACCGAAGCTGCTCGCGGTCGAACCGTTCGCGGGCATGGCCGGACGGGTCCGGTTCGAGCGGGGCGCCGCGCTGGAGCTCTTCCCGCGGGTCCGCGACGACCTCGGGTTCCGCCATCTCTCCATGGTCGGCGGGATCGACTGGGTCGACCACCGCGAGGTCTTCTATGTCGTCTGGTCGGACGCCGCGCACCAGTACCTCCTCCTCTCGACCGACGTGCCCGCCGACAACCCGCGCGTCGAGACGGCGAGCGGCGTCTGGCCGAGCGCGAACTGGCACGAGCGCGAGACCTGGGAGCTCGTGGGCATCGAGTTCGACAACCACCCGGACCTCCGCCACCTGCTGACGCCGGACGGCTACGAGTTCCGTCCCCTGCTCCGATCGTTCAAGCTCCACGAGCCCGAGGAACTGGAGGTCAAGACGCGCCATGTCTGAGATGTGGATCAACATGGGGCCGCAGCACCCCATGACGCACGGCCTGTGGAACCTGCGCGTCAAGATCGACGGCGAGATGATCCTGGACGTCGACCCCGAGATGGGCTACCTCCATCGCGGGATCGAGAAGATCAGCGAGGATCGCCACTACAACGAGGTGATCACGCTCATGGACCGCTGCTGCTATGTCGCGGGCCTCGCGTGGGAGCACCTCTACATCATCGCCTCGGAGGAGGCGCTCCACCTCGAGGCGCCCGAGCGCGCCCTCTACCTGCGCGTGCTCTGCGAGGAGTTCCAGCGGCTCGCCTCGCACCTCATGTGGTACGCGGCGTTCGTCCAGGACATCGGCCTGATGAGCCCGTTCCTCTACGGGATGCGGGACCGCGACCTCATCCTCGACCTCCTCCAGAGTTACACCGGCGCGCGGATGACCTACGAGTACATGCGCGTCGGCGGCGTGCGGAGCGACCTCCCACCGGGGTTCACCGACCGGACCCGCAAGGTCCTCGACTGGCTCAACGCGCGGTTCGTAGAGTACGACCAGCTCTGCCTCGGCTCCGACATCTTCCACAAGCGCTGCGACGGGCTCGGGATCCTGAAGGCGAACGACTGCGTCGCCCACGGCGTCACCGGGCCGATGCTGCGCTCGGCGGGCGTGCCGCGCGACCTGCGCCGCGATCGGCCGTACGCGGTCTACGACCAGCTCGAGTTCGACATCGCGCACGCGGACACCGCGGACGTCACCGGCCGCTACCTCGTCCGCATGGAGGAGATGCGCCAGTCGCTCCGGATCCTTCGCCAGGTCGTCGACTGGCTCGACCGTCACCCGGGCCCGGTGATGGCGGACCAGCTCCCCCGCTGGCTGGGGGCGCCGTACGCCCCGGTCGGCAACGAGGGCTACCTCCTGAAGCGCCACTATCCCAAGGGTCTCGGGTTCTCCGCGGTCGAGGAACCCCACGGCGAGGCCCAGGCGTACGTCGTCAACGAGGGCGGCGAGCACCCGTACCGGGTGAAGTTCCGCTCCCCCGTCTTCGCGAACATCAGCGCCGCCCGGCAGTACCTGATCGGCTACCGGGTCGCCGACATCCCCCCGATCATGGGCAGCGTCGATGTCTGCGTGGGCGAGGTGGACCGCTAGGTCGGTGAGGATACCCCGATGTCGACGATCACGCTCTACTCGGTCGCCTACGGTCTCGCGAGCCTCTTGCTCGGGGCGCTCGGCTCGATCCTCCCGGGCGCGGCCCGGGCCGCGGTCACGAACGTCGACGTGGTCACCGGCCTCGGGGTCCTGATCTTCGCCGCGATCCTGCTCGCGGCGAGCATGCTCAACACGATCGTGCTGATCTGGTGGGAGCGCAAGCTGCTCGGCCGGTTCATGGACCGGCGCGGCGCGATGCACGTCGGCTACGCGGGCCTGCTCCAGAACTTCGCGGACGGTTTCAAGCTGTTCCGCAAGGACACGGTGAAGCCGCGCGAAGCGGATGCCCTCGGCTTCTTCACGGGACCCGCCGCGTACATGGTGACGTCGATGATCATCTTCGGCGTCCTGCCGATCTCAACGGGCTGGAACTCGGGCGCGCTGCCGCTCAGCCTGCTCCTCGCGCTCGCGATCTTTTCGTTCGCCCCGCTCTTCATCTTCGTCAGCGCCTGGTCGTCCAACAACAAGTACTCGCTCATGGGCGGGATGCGCTCGGCGGCGCAGATGATCGCCTACGAGGTGCCGCTCCTGCTCGCGGTCGTCGCGGTCGTGATCGTCTCGGGGAGCTTCAGCCTGACGACGATCGTCTACGAGCAGCAGAACTACTGGTACTGGGGGCCGCTCTTCGTCGCCCTGATCGTCTTCGTCGCGGCCATGCTCGCCGAGATGGAGCGGATCCCCTTCGACCTCCCCGAGGCGGAGGCGGAGCTCGTCGAGGGGTGGAACACCGAGTACGGGGGGATGCTGTTCGCGTTCTTCATGCTCGCCGACTACCTGCGGGCGCTCGTCGGCAGCATCCTCGTCGTCCTGCTCTTCCTCGGCGGATGGACGATGCCGAGCTGGGTGCCGAGCGCGGCCACGTCGTTCCCGCTCGCCGGCATCTTCTGGTTCATGTTGAAGACGTACCTCGTCTTCGGCGTCTTCGTCTGGATCCGGGCGTCGCTCCCGCGCGTGCGGACGGACCAGCTCCTGCGCGTCGGCTGGAACCGGATGATCCCGCTCAGCCTGCTCGCCGTCTTCCTCGCGGCCGTCCTCGTCACCGTGAAGTGCGTCTGGCCGTTCGGCTGCGTTCCGTCGATGGGAGTCTAGGCGAACCGGGAGGAGAACGATATGGCAACACCCGAAGCGAACGAGGAGAAGCCCGGCGAGAACTCCATCCTCTGGGTCGCGCGCCCGATGGCGACGGCGGCCCGGCAGTTCACGAAGAGCCTCTTCCGGCCCTCCACCATCGTCTACCCGTACGAACGGCTCGAGGACCCCAAGTTCCGCGATCGGCTCGAGGTCGCGTCGGGCAAGCCGTTCGGCGTGGGCGAGGTCTGGGACAACTACCGCGGCGTGCACGCGCTCAACATTGCGACGTGCATCAGCTGCAACCTCTGCGCGTTCAGCTGCCCGGACATCTGCATCGACATGGTGACGGTCGCCGGCGGCGACCCGAAGCACCCGAAGAAGTGCCCGCAGATCGACTACGGCAAGTGCAGCTACTGCGGGTTCTGCTCGGACGCGTGCCCCGAGGGTTGTCTCACGATGACGACCCGTTACGAGCTCTCGACGCCGAAGCGGAGCGAGATGGTCTACTCGCCCGAGAAGCTCTACCAGGTCTTCCGCTCGAAGCTCCCGATGAACCCGATCCGGCTCGCGCGGCCGGCGAACGAGGACGCGATCCTCCTCGATCCCCCCCTGTGCATCGGCTGCAACGCCTGCGCGCGCGACTGCCCGACCAACTGCATCACGATGCTGGACGTCCCGAAGCCCGAGGCGAAGCCGGGCGAGAAGCTCCCGCGCCGGATCTGGAAGGAGCCGGTCGTGAACGACTCGGACTGCGTCCGCTGCGGGACGTGCATCAGCGTCTGCCCGAAGGAGTGTCTCTTCTGGGGGACGCGGAAGTGATCCTCGAGGAGCTCGCGTTCGCCGTCCTCGCGGCGACCGCCGTCCTGACGGCGGTGGCGGCGCTCCTCGTGCGCGAGCTCGTCCACACGATCCTGTGGATCGCGATCTTCTTCGTCGACCTCTCCGCCCTCTACTTCCTGCTCGAGGCGCCGTTCCTCGGCGTCCTCCAGCTCGGCGTCTACGCGGGCGCCGTGACGGTCCTCCTCCTCTTCGGCATTATGACGACGCGGAAGCGCATCTTCTCGCGGGAGGCGGCGACGGGGATCGGCCCGATCCCGTTCGGCCTCGCGGTCGTCACGTTCATCTTCCTCGTCGCGGCGATCGCGGAGTTCCCGCAGGGGCAGGTCGCCGTCACGTCCTACGACCCCGCCGCGCTCTCCGCCGTCCTCTTCAGCACGTACGGCCCGTGGCTGCTCGAGCTCGGCGTCGTCATGCTCACCGCGGTCGGGGGCGCGATCTACCTCGTCCGGGAGGGCCGCGAGTGACCGCGCTGCCCGAGATCGGCTTCGTCGCCCTCTCGGCGGCGCTCCTCGCGGTCGGCGTCTTCGGGATGCTCACCCGCCGCAACTTCATCCTGCTCCTCATCTCGATCGAGATCGCGATGAACGCCGCGATCTTGAACTTCGTCTACTTCGCGGCGTTCTCGAGCGGGGCGGACGGGCTCGTCGGCCAGGCGATCGCGGTCGTCCTCGTCGGCTTCGCGGCGACCGAGGTCGCGGTCGGCCTCGGGATCGTCCTCGTGCTGAACCGGGTGAAGGGCTCGATCAACGTCGCGAACGCCACGGAACTGAAGCTGTAGGGAGGGGGGAGGCACGGTCTCGCTCGACGGGCTGGCCGCTTGGGCGTTCCTCGTCCCGCTCGCGTACGTCGTCACGTTCGTCGTCGTCGGGCTCGCCGGGAACCGCCTCAAGTCCCTCGAGTGGGGCGGCTGGCTCGCGGTCGGGGCCGCGGGCGTCGCGCTCGTCGTCGGCGTGCTGATCGGCGCCGGCGAGATGCTGAGCCCCGGCTACACGAACGTCCAGTACACCTGGCTCCACCTCGCGCCGGCGCCGGGCGCGTTCCCGAACGGGTTCTCGCTCGTCATGGGGACGCTCGTCGACCCGCTCTCGGGGCTGATGCTGATCGTCGTGACGGTCGTCGGCTTCCTCGTGATGCTGTACTCGATCGGGTACATGCACCAGGACCACGGGCTCCCGCGCTACTACGCGGAGCTCTCGCTCTTCCTCGCCGCGATGAGCGGTCTCGTCCTCTCGAACAACCTCCTCGAGTTCTTCCTGTTCTGGGAGCTCGTCGGCGTCTGCTCGTACTTCCTCATCGGCTTCTACTACGAGAAGCCGAGCGCGGCGAGCGCCGCGAAGGAGGCGTTCCTCGTCACCCGGGTCGGGGACGTCATGTTCCTCGCGGGGATCTTCATCTACTTCGACCACTACGCGCTCGCCGGCCCCGCAGGCCTCGGCGGCTGGGCGGCGAACGGCTTCGTCTTCGTCCACGGCGCGACCCCATTCCTCGCGGGCTCGATGGGGGGGAACTCGACCCTCCTGACGATCGCGGGGATCCTCATCCTCGGCGGAGCGGCGGGGAAGAGCGCGCAGTTCCCGCTGCACGTCTGGCTGCCCGACGCGATGGAAGGCCCGACGACCGTCTCGGCGCTCATCCACGCGGCGACGATGGTCGCCGCGGGCGTCTACCTGCTCGCGGTGACGAGCCTCTTCCTCGGGTTCACGTCGTTCGACCTCCTCGTGATCGTGGCGATCGGCGGCTTCACGACGCTCTTCGCCGCGTCGATGGCGGTCGTCCACCCGGACATCAAGCGCGTGATCGCGTACTCGACGATCAGCCAGCTCGGCTACATGGTGCTCGCGATCGGGGCCGGCTTCGCGATGCTCGGGCTCTTCCACCTCTTCACGCACGCGTTCTTCAAGGCGCTCCTGTTCCTCGCCGCGGGCTCGGTCATCCACGCCGTCGGAACGCAGGACCTGTTCAAGATGGGCGGGCTGCGGAAGACGATGCGGGTGACCGCGGCCGCGTTCGCCATCGGCGGCCTCGCGCTCGCCGGTATCCCGCCGTTCGCCGGCTTCTGGAGCAAGGACGACATCCTCGCGGCCGTCTACTCCGACCTCGGCGCGCATCCGGCGTACTGGCCGTTCTTCCTGATGGCGTACGCCGCCGTGTTCCTCACGGCGTACTACATCTTCCGGGTCTGGTTCCTCGTCTTCTCGGGCGATCACCCCCGGGACCCGACGCTGCCGCACGCCCACGAGGGTCCGTGGGTGATGCAGGTCCCGCTGATCATCCTCAGCGCGTTCGCGGTGTTCGGCGGGCTCCTGATCTTCGTCCCGTCGTTCGACAATCTCCTCCTGAGCGGCAACGGCGTCGCGGGGGTCCCGCCCACGTACGGGACGACCCAGATCGTCCTCAGCGCGATCAGCGTCCTCCTCGCGGCGGCCGGGATCCTGCTCGCCTGGCGGCTGTGGGGCAACGGCCGCGTCTTCGTCCTCGCCGAGTCGAGCCCGGCGCAGGCGCTGCGGCGGCTGCTCCTCAACCGGTACTACTTCAAGGTCGGCTACGACTGGATCGGCCAGAAGGGCGTCTACACCGTCGCGCGCGCCGCGGACTTCTTCGACCGGTTCGTCATCGACGGCACGATCCGCGGGTTCGAGCGGATGTTCGCCGGGTTCTCCGACCGGCTGCGTCGCATCCAGAGCGGCCTCGTCTCCGACTACGCCGCGTACGTCGTCGCGGGCCTCCTGACCGTGTTCATCCTGCTGCTCTTCGTCGCGCCGTACGTCGTGTCGAAGTGGGGAGGCGCGTAGGGCCGTGTCGCTCCCGCTGATCTCGATCACGCTCGCGACGCTCCTCGTCGGGACCGTCGCGACGTTCGCGGCGGGCCGGTACGCGCGCTGGGTCGCGCTCGCGACGAGCCTCGTCTTCGTCGCGGAGACGGCGCTCCTGTTCCTCTCGTACTCGGGCTGGCCCGGCTACTCGAGCTCCCTGGTGCCGGGGTTCGCCGAGGGCGAGTCGTACCCGTGGATCAGCCTCTCGTGGATGCACATCAACTACACGGTCGGCGTCGACGGGATCTCGCTCGTCTTCATCCTGCTCACGGCGATCCTCCAGATCGCGACCGTCGTCTACTCCTGGGAGGAGCGCCTGCGGCCGGGGGCGTACTTCGGGCTCGTGCTCCTGACGTGCCTCGGGTGCGTCGGGGTCTTCGTCGCGCTCGACGTCCTGCTCTTCTTCCTCTTCTGGGAAGCGGTCCTCGTGCCGATGTTCTTCCTCATCGGCTACTGGGGCGGGCCGAACCGGCGGTATGCCGCGCTGAAGTTCTTCGTCTACACGCACGTCGCCTCGATCGTGATGCTCGTCGGCCTCCTCGCGCTCGTCTTCTACTCGGGCGCCGGGTCGTTCGACTTCTCGAGCATCTACGCGGCGGCGCGGGGCCTCTCGCCGGTCGTCCAGACGTTCCTGTTCCTCGCGCTGTTCTTCGGCTTCGGCGTCAAGTTCCCGATCGTCCCGTTCCACACGTGGCTGCCCGACGCCCACGTGGAGGCGCCGACCGGCGGCTCGGTGCTCCTCGCCGGTCTGCTCCTCAAGCTCGGCGGCTACGGGCTGATCCGCTGGGCGGTGGAAGTCCTGCCGAGCGGGCTCCACACGACGCAACCGCTCCTCTTCTTCATCGCGTTCCTCTCGATCGCCTGGGGCTCGGTCCTCTCGCTCTCGCAACGCGACCTCAAGCGGATGGTCGCGTACTCCTCGATCAACCACATGGGGATCGTCCTGCTCGCGATCGCCCTCGACTCCTCGCTCGGGCTGCTCGCGGCGGTCCTCCTGATGTTCGCCCACGGGATCGTCAGCGGACTGCTCTTCATGACCGCCGGGAGCGTGCACCACACGTTCGGGACGCGCGACATCGCGAGCCTCGGGGGCATCACGCCCCGGACGCCGGCCCTCTCCACGATGATC
>JASHUS010000155.1 GCA_030039865.1 Thermoplasmata archaeon | reverse complement strand
CCCTCGAAGCCGATATCTCCCTTTCAGCGTCTCGTTCGCCCTTCGAGGTCCCCCTCGGTACCGCCCGCGCGGGACAGAGTTGCGAAGTTCGCTAAAGGAGCGCCATGGTGGACCTTGTGCACGGCGAGAAGGAGTCGGAGACGCGTGTGCTGCGCGCGTTGCGCCTCGCCGTCGAGCTTTCGATCGTGATCCTCGCGATCGAGGCGGTCGGGGCGTTCCTCTCCCGAAGCCTTTCCCTCACGGTCGACGCGGTCCACAACGTTCCGGACATCTTCGCGTTCATCGTGTCCTGGCTCGCCCTCCGGGCGACCGGACGCGGAACGTCCGAGGAGATGACGTTCGGCGCGCATCGGTTCGAGGTCTTTGCCGGCCTCCTCAACGGGGCCCTGATCCTTGGCACGGGGGCCGTCTTCGGATACGAGGCGGCGGGCGACCTCCTGCGCGGGACGAATTTCGCGGGCACGGTCGATCCGATCTGGATCCTGGCCGCGGCCGTCCCTGTGCTCGCGCTGCGCGCCGTGAATCTCGGGGTCATCGGGAAGTCTCCCCGGCGGGCCCGGGACCTCAACCTGCTCAGCGTCCTGGTCCACCTCGGTAGCGACATCGCGATCACGCTGGCGCTGCTCGTGGCGGGATTCCTGCTGCTGGTCGCCCCCTCCCTCGTCTGGGTCGATGCCGCGGCGGCCCTCGTGATCGCAGGCATCCTCGTCGCCGAGTCGGTCCCTCTGTTCCGCGGCGGATGGGACGTCCTGACGGAGCGCACCCCCCGGAACTTGTCGGTCGAGGCGATCGAGCGCTCGGCGCTCTCGGTGCCCCGGATCGTCGCGCTCCATGATCTCCACGTGTGGGCGGTGTGCCCGACGTTGGTCTGCATGACCGCGCACGTCCGGGTCGAGGAGATGAGCGTCCGCGACGGTATGGACGTCGTCGCGGAGCTGCGCGACCGCATGGCCGACGAATTTGGGATATTGCACGCGGTGTTCGAGCTCGAGACCGGCCCGGGTTCCCATCCCGCCCCGTCGGGCTAGACGGGCGCCGTTCCGGGTGGGAAGGGTCGTTCCCCGCCCGTCGAAGGTTTTTCAAAGGTGAGGCTCGCGTGTTTGAGGGGAGGACCCGTCGCCGGTGTCCGCTCTCTTCCCCATCGTCCATCGTCGCCCGCCCCGCCTCTACCGAACCGCCCGGGGACTGCGGTGGGCGTCCCTGGCGGTCCTGATCGTCCTCATCGTCTTCCTCGGGACGGCGATCTACTCGACTGTCCGCCTGGTGCAGTCGATCCCCCAGCCCGGTCCGCTCTCGTATCAGTTCGGCGAGAACGGGTCGATCGAGCTCAACGGGACGATCCGGGTCGGCAATCCGGGGCTGTACCCGATCGACGACTTCCAGGTCACGCTCCGCGTGCTCAACAGCGCGGGCGAGCTGTTGGGACAGTCGGACGAGCTCGCCCGCACCCTGCCCGCGGGCAGTTCGTCGAACTACTCGGTCGGCGTCGAGATTCCCGTCGGTCCGGGCGGAGCGGGAGGCTCGCTCCTGGTCGCGGACCAGTACTTGGTCGTGGACACCTGGGGCAACGCGACGTTCGCCTACCTCTTTCCGGTGTCGATCCACCTCGCGCAGAATGTGTCGTGGGGCGCGCCCTTCGCCGGATACCGGGTAACGATCGGGGTCGCTCCTCCTCCGACCGGCCCCGCCACCGTGCCCGTTACCGTGAGCTTCGCCGACAACGCGCAACTTCCCGAGGCCGGTGAACTCGAGGTGACGCTCGAGAGTGCGCGCGGCGTCTCCTGCGGCGCCTCCGACTATCCGGTCGACGTGACGTCGGGCGGGGCGTACTCCGTCACGCAGGATGTCGCGGTCGCCTCGGGCTGTTCCCTCGCGGGGGGCTCCGCCGTTTCCACGTTCGTCACGCAGGGGCTCACGATCTCGCTGCCCCCCGAGGCGTTCCCATGAGCGCCGGAGGCGCGTCCGCGATGGAGCCCTCCGAGACGCCGGTAGTTCCGCCCACGGCCGCCGAGTCCCGGGTGCCACCGCTCGGAGTGCGCCTCGGCGCGGGTGCCCTGAAGTTCGTTCTCCTCCTCGTCTTCCTGGTGGTCCTCCCCGTCGGGATCATCGACTTCCTGCACGCCCGCTCGATCTCGACCCCGATCTCCGCCGAGGTCGAGGTGCTCTTCGGGCTGCCGCTCTGTGCGCTCATCGCAGCGCGGGGAGTGGTACGGCCCACGCGAGCCTACGGACCGGTCACGATCGCGGCGGCGTCGGTGACCACGCTGTTCCTCCTGTACATGATCCTTCAACCGACGTACCAGGTCTCCGTGCCGCAGGTCCCGATATCACTCGCCGTGACGTACACGAGCTTCCTGCTCCTGCTGCTACTCGTGCCGATCCTCACGATCGCCTCGGGCGCGGTCACTACGTTCGAAGACTTCCGCGACCCGGGCGTCCGACTCGAGTTCGACTATCCGCCCTGACCGGCGCCTCGTCCGCCGGTCGGTCTCCCGACCCGATCTCGCGTTCCTGTCGAATGGGGATTAAATACCCCGGCCCGGCGTCGCGCGGGCCGGACGGCGGCGCGCGGCGCTGCCCCGCACGGTCGAGATGATC
>JASHUS010000154.1 GCA_030039865.1 Thermoplasmata archaeon | reverse complement strand
GACGACGGGCTCGGCGTCGCCCCCAGCTCCGTCGCCGCGCCCCTCGCGGGGCTCGTCCCGGTCGATCGGCCGGCCGCGCTCGAACGCGCCGTCCGGGCTACCCTGGCGGTCGAGGGAGTGAGCGACGTCCGAAGGACGTTCGGGTTGGGGTCGGCGTCCTACCCGGCGTGGACGGACGAGCAGCTCGCCCACCGCGTACCGCGGCCGGGTTGAGGGCGCCGCGTCCCTAAAGTCCCGAGCGCCGGACGGAAGTAGCCGCGCGAGGGGTTTGAACCCTCGACCTGCTCCTTACCAAGGAGCCGCTCTGCCAGCTGAGCCACCGCGGCACGTCATCGTCCGGTCGAGACGTCCCCCTTTTTCCGCTTTCCGGCCGGTGCGGTGGCGGACCAGGGAAATCCGGCCGACTCTGTCGCCCACTCCGATCGGCCGGCGACACGGCCCTCGCGCTTCTCGAGGAACGCCTGCATCCCCTCGCGCTGACCCACGGTACCGAAGAGACGCGCCCAGAGATCGAGCTCGTACGCGAGGCCCTCGTCGAGCTGGGGATGGATCGCGCGCAGCAGCGCGTACTTGGCGGCCGCGAGCGCGAGGGGCGGCTTGGTCGCGAGCTCCGCGGCGAGCGCGAGCGCCGCGGGCATGAGCTCGGCGCGCGGCACGACGCGATCGACGAGGCCCGCCGCGTGCGCTTCGGGGGCCGGGACCGAACGGCCGGTCAGGATCCATCTTCGGGCCGCGGAGGCCCCGACGCGTGCCGGCAGGCGCTGCGTACCGCCCCAGCCCGGCATGACGCCGAGATTGATCTCGGGCTGTCCGAACGTCGCGTCCTCGCTGGCGAGGATGAAGTCGCAGGCGAGCGAGAGCTCGCACCCACCGCCGAGACACACGCCGTGCACCGCGGCGATGACGGGCAGCGGCAGTCGTTCGATCTGTCGGGTCACCGCCTGCCCCGCGGCGCCGTGCTCCCGGGCCTCCGCCGGTCCCATCGGCGCCATCTCGCGGATGTTCGCCCCGGCGGCGAACGCGCGTTCCGAGGCGCTCGCGAGGACGACGACGCGGGCCTCGAGGTCGCGCTCCGCTTCCTCGAGGCGCCGACCCAACGCGTCGAGCACGGCGCGCGAAAGCACGTTGACCGGAGGATGATCCAGCGTGAGGATCACGGTGCCGCCGCGACGTTCCCAGCGTACGAGATCGGGCGTCGCCGGCATGCCGCGGGGAGAGGCCGGCGGGGACTATTTAGCCCGCCCGCTCTCCGCGACGCGATGGGACGTTCCGTGGTGACGACCTGGCACGGGACGTACCTGCTCGAGGGGCCGTCGGTGGTGCGATCCGCCGAACCTCCCGATGACCTCGCGTCGCTCGCCGAGCGGATCCGCGCGCGCCGGGAGGGGGACCTCACCGCCGAGGAGGAGCAGATCCTGACCGAGCGGCGGGACGATCCGTGGACGACCCGCGATCGTCGGCTGGCGGCCCATGGCCTGCGGTACGACCCTCGCGCGCCCGGAGCGGGGGAGGGGCCGGCGGCGGACCCCGACCGGGCGCGGTGGCGCGAGGCGATCTTGCTCGAGGCCGATCGCGCGCTCGCGGCGGCGTGGGACCCTTCGGTGCACGTGCAGGAGGCCGTTCGGGCGATGGCGGACCTCGATCGCGTCGCCAATCTGCTCGGCGAGCGCCTGGGGAGCTGGGCGAGCCGGGACGCACCGGAGCTCGATCCGGGCGATCACGCGCGCGCGGTCCGGGCGGCGCTCGATAGCTCGGAGTCCGATCCGTTCGGACCTCGGGACCCACCGATACGTCAGGCGCGACGGAAGCTCGCCGAGCTCTACGAGTCGGTCACCGCGGCCCGCGCGGAGCTCGAGTCGGCCATCCGGGACTCCTCGCCCTCGGAAACGCCGAACCTCGCTCGTCTGCTGGGACCCGAGCTCGCCGCTCGCCTCGTCGCGCAGGCCGGCGGGCTGGACCGCCTCGCCCGTCTCCCGGCGAGCACCGTGCAAGTGCTGGGCGCCGAGCGCGCCTTCTTCGAGCATCTGCGGGGCCGGGGACCGCCCCCCCGCCACGGACTGCTCTTCCTCCATCCGGCGATCCAGTCGGCCCGTCGCTCCGAGCGCGGGAAGCTGGCGCGCGCGCTCGCCGGCAAGACCGCGATCGCGGCGCGGCTCGACCGCGCCGGATCCCCGCTCAACACGTCGCTCGAGCAGTCGTTCGCGGCGCGCGCCGAGGCCCTGCGCGCCCGACGCGCCGCCGGAGGCGGACCGGGCCGGCGGTCCCGCTCACGAACGCCACTTCACCGTGCAACCGAGGACCGCTAGTTCGGACGGCTCGACCTTCTGGCCCGCGAGGGCCTGGTCGAGCGCGTGCTGGAGGAAATGCTCCGTCGCCTTCTCGCCGTGCTGGTGGTCGTTGTCGATCCGGCCCTGGAAGACGAGCTTCCGCTGCGCGTCGAAGAGCATCGGATGCGGCGTCACCAGCGCGCCGAAGTTCCGGGCGACCGTCTGCGACTCGTCCTGCAGGTACGGGAAGGGGTAGTGCTTGTCCTGCGCCCGGCGCGCCATCGACGGGAAGCTGTCCTCGGGATACGCGCGCGCGTCGTTCGAGTTGATCAGCACGACGCGCACCCCCTTCGAGGCGTAGCGCTTCGCGAGCTCGATCAT
>JASHUS010000153.1 GCA_030039865.1 Thermoplasmata archaeon | reverse complement strand
TCATCGAGTTCCTGCGCGGCCGCGGCGCGCGCCCGGACCTCGCCGCGTCGATCGACCACGTCGTCATCGCGGGCGACCTCGTCGACGGGATCGGCGTCTACCCGCGGCAGGAACGCGACCTCGCGATCTCGGACATCGTCGAGCAGTACGCGGAGCTCGGTCGCCGCCTCGCAGAGATCCCCGAGCGCATGACGGTCGTCGCGATCCCCGGCAACCACGACGCCGTCTGCCCGGCGGAGCCGCAACCGAAGCTGCCCGCCACGCTCGCGACCCACCTGCCGCCGAACGTGCGGACCCTCGGGAACCCTTCGACGTTCGCGCTCGAGGGCACGGTCGTGGCGGCCTACCACGGACGGGGGTTCGACGATCTGATCCCGGCGATCCCGGGCGCGTCGTACGCGCGGCCGACCGAGGTGATGAAGCGGATGCTCCAGATGCGTCACCTCGCGCCGATCTACGGCGACCGCACGCCGCTCGCCCCCCTCCCGCGCGACGGCCTCGTGATCGATCCCGCGCCCGACATCCTCGTCACCGGCCACGCGCACACCTACGGGGTCGACCGGTACCGGGGCGTCCTCCTCCTCAACGCCTCGACCTGGCAATCGGAGACCGAGTACCAGCGGATGCGCAACATCTCCCCGGTCCCGGCGCGCGCGGCGATCGTCGACCTCGGCACGCTCGGGCTCCTCACGGGCGACTTCTCGGGGCCGAGCCCCGTCTTCGAGGACGCCACGGCATGACCCCGTTCCCGGAAGAGCCCGCCCGCGCGCGGGGCCCGATGCGCTTCGTGATGAGCACGTACCCATCGACCGACGCCGCCCGGATCGCGGTCGCCGCCGCGCTCGAGCGGCGGCTCGCCGCCTGCGCGAACGTCCTCGCGATCGACTCGCGCTATTGGTGGCGCGGCCAGGTCGAGACCGCGAACGAGTCGCTCGTCCTGTTCAAGACCGTGCCGAAGCGGGTCGGCGCGCTCCTCGCCTTCCTCGAGACGACCCATCCGTACGAGACGCCCGAGGTCGTCGAGCTCGACGTCCCCCGCGCGAGTGCCGGCTACCTCCGCTACCTCGCCGCGGAGCTCGGCGCAGGCGGGCCGCCCGCCAATCGGAGAGCGCGGGCTAGGCGTCCGGAAGGACGGCGAGCCCGGGGAGCGCGAGGCCCTGGACGTACTCGAGCGCCGCACCGCCGCCGGTCGAGACGAACTGGAAGCTAGACTCGACGCCGAGGTCGCGGGCGATCCGCGCCGAGTCGCCCCCAGCGCCCACGTGGAAGCCCGGAACGTTAGCCAGCGCGCCGAGCACGTCGCGGGAGCCCTCGGCGAAGCGGGGGTCCTCGGCGAGCCCGAGCGGCCCGTTCCAGAAGACCGTGCGCGATCCGCCGAGCGTCGCGGCAAACCGGACCCGGCTCTTCGGCCCGATGTCCCGCGAGATCGCGTCGTCCGGCAGCCGGTCGACCGGATAATCCTGGGGCTCGGTCGCGCCGGGCCGCTCGACGGTGAGGTCCTCGGGGAGCACGATCTGAGTGCCGGCCGACTGCGCGGCCGCGAGGAAGTCACGCACGATCGGTCCGAGGTCGGGCTCGACCGGCGTCGCGCCGAGCCGCAGGCCCTGCTGCGCGAGGAACGGGTGTGCGAGCGCTCCCCCGATCAGCACCGCCTGCGCGCGGCCGAGGAAGCTCGTCAGGAGCGGCAGCTTGTCGGCGACCTTCGCTCCGCCGAGCAGGACGTGGTACGGCCGGACCGGGTTCTCGACGAGCTTCGAGAGCTCCCGGACCTCGCGCTCGACGAGGAGGCCGGCGAACGACGGCAGGCGGTTCGGGACCCCGACCGTGGACGCGTGCGCCCGATGGACCGCGCCGAACGCGTCCTCGACGAACACCTCCCCGAGCTGGGCGAGCTGCGCGGCGAACGCGGGGTCGTTGGCCTCCTCGCCCGGATGGAAGCGCAGGTTCTCGAGCATCAGGAACTGGCCGTTCTGCAGCCGCGCGGCCGACTCGATCGCGTGCACGCCGACGATGTCGTCGGCGATCGGGACCGGCTGGCCCAGAAGCGCGCTCAAGCGATGCACGACCGGGCGGAGGGAGTACCGCGGGTCCCGCTGTCCGCCCGGCCGGCCGAGGTGGCTCATCAGGATCGCCCGGGCCCCGTTCGCCCGCAGGTGGTTGAGCGTCGGCAGGGCTTCGACGATCCGACGGTCGTCCGCGATCTGGCCCGACTCGGTCTGCGGCACGTTGAAGTCGACCCGAACGAGGACCCGTCGCCCGCGAACGGGCGCGTCGCCGACCCCCCGCTTCGCCGCCATCGGACGGAGCGAGCGGTCCCGTCCTAAGAGAGTTGTGGCGATCCCGCACCGCCGGCGAGCCGTCGCCCGAGCTCCACCACGATCGCTCGGGTCGCGGGGAGATCGAGCCCGTGCGCCGCGCCCCGACGCAGGATCTCCCCCGAGATGGCGTCGATCTCGGTCGGCCGGCCCCGGTCGACGTCCTGCAGCATGCTCGAGCGGTTGGCGGCGGTCGACCGGACGATCCGATCGAAGTCCCCGATCACTTCCGGCTCGTCGAACCGGTGCCCCTGCGCGCTCGCCACCCGCCGGGCCTCCTCCAGGAGCGCGAGCGCCCGCTCGCGCGCGAGTCCGTCCGCGAGCGCGCCGTTCGCGACGCCCAGGACCGCGGTGACGGGATTGATCGCCGCGTTGACGATCGCCTTGCGCCAGACCTCGCGCTCGATGGCGGGGACGGTGCGAACGGAGAGCCCGGAGTCCCGAAGCAGGTCGCGGAGCAGCTCGATACGGGGTCCGGCGGCACCGGCCCGGGCTGGCTCGGGTAGCAGGATCTCCCCCGTGCCGGCTTGACGGACCACCCCCGGTCTCACGAGGGTCGCCGGCACGGAGAGGACGGCGCGGACCGTCCACTCCCCCGGATCGGTCCATCCGCCCGAGCTCAGGGCGTCGGCCGCCGACCGTTCGACGCCGAGGCCGTTCTGGGGAAGCAGCAGCGGGGCGGGGTGGGACCGGGCGAGGGCGACCGCGCGGGCGGCTGCGGGGAGATCGAACGTCTTGACCGTGAGCAGGACCGCGTCGACGGCGCCGTCCGACGGAACGTCCTCTCGGGCCTCGACGTGGTAGGTTCCTTCGTGGACGCCCGTCAGGTGCAGCCCCGCCGACCGGATCGCCGCCACGACGGTCGGTCGTCCGACGGCGACGACCGAATGGCCCGCGTGGGCGAGGTAGCCCGCGAAGAGCCC
The DNA here is from genome assembly GCA_030039865.1 of Thermoplasmata archaeon. Classification (GTDB taxonomy): domain Archaea; phylum Thermoplasmatota; class Thermoplasmata; order Lutacidiplasmatales; family UBA184; genus Lutacidiplasma. Next base: position 172 of record JASHUS010000153.1, on the reverse strand, counting down.
CCCCACCGCCCCGACGCCAACGATCGCGACCCGCACGGGGGAACCGTCAGCCGAGCTTGCGGACGAGGTCGGAGAGGCCCGCGGTCTTGCCCCAGTCGCGCCGAAGGAGCTCGAGCATCCCCTCGTAATAGCGAACCTGCTCCCGGGCCTGCCGCACCTTGAGGCTCAGGTA
>JASHUS010000152.1 GCA_030039865.1 Thermoplasmata archaeon | reverse complement strand
CGAGGCCACGCTCAGCGCCTGGTCGGCGTCGAGCACGGTCGTGCTCGGGGTCGGGGTCGAGGGCGCGGTCAGAGTCGAGGCGACGTTCACGGTCGAAGAGACCGGCGAGGTCGCCGTCTCCGCGACCGTCGCGCTGTCCGTGACCACGAGCTCGAAGACGTAGGTGCTGCCGACACTGAGCATGCCCGAGGAGACCGAGCAGGTCTCGGTCGCACCACCGGACGCGCCCGAGCCGCTCTCCACCGCGCACTGGGACGCGTCCCCGTAGCTCGAGCCTTCGACGGAGACGAGCCACTGCCAGGAATACGTCGAGGTCCCGGTGGTCGCGAGCGTGCTCGTGACCGTCAGCGCCTGGTCGACGTCGAGGGCCGTCGCGCTCAGCGAGGGCTTCGTGGGCGCAGTCAGCGCGCTCGCGACCGCGACCGACGCCGAAGGCCCGGAGGTCGCGACCTCGGGACTCGACGCGCTGTCCGTCACCTCAAGCTCGAAGGTGTAGGTGTTCCCCGCCGCGAGCAAGTTCGCGCCGATCGAGCACGTTTCCAAGGCGCCGGCCGATGCGCCCGACCCGCTCGCGACCGTGCACTGGGTCGCGTCGACGTAGGCTCCCCCGTCCGACACGAGCCAGACCCACGCGTAGGGGGCCGTGCCGGAGCTGGGCAGCGAATACGTCACCGTCAGCACTTGGTTCGCGTCGAGCGCGCTCACGCTCACGGAAGGCGTGCCGGGCGCCGTCAGCGCCGAGGAGACCGTCACCGGCTGAGAGGAGGGTGAGATCGTGTTCTCGGGCGTCGACGCGCTGTCCGTCACGTTCAGCTCGAAGGCGTAGGTGTCACCGACGGTGAGTGTATTCGCGCTCACCGAACAGAGCTCAGTTGCGCCACTGGACGCGCCAGAGCCGCCGTCGACCGAGCAGACGGTCGCAGCGACGTACGCCCCGCCGCCCACCGAGGCCAGCCACTCCCAAGTGTACGGGGCCGTGCCCGTGGTGGGGATCGACCCGGTCACCGTCAGTGCCTGGTTGCGGTCGAGCGCCGTGGCGCTGACCGATGGCGTTCCCGGGGCGGCGAGCGTGCTGCCGACCGTCACCGTGTTGGACGGCACCGACGTCTGGGTCTCCGCCGAGTAGGCGCTGTCCGTCACCTGCAGCTCGAAGGCGTAGGTCGACCCGCCGGTCAACGTGTTGGCGGGCACCGAGCACGTCTCGATCGCTGCGGCCAAGGCTCCGGAACCGGAGTTGATCAGGCACTGCGTCGCGGCCCCGAAGGCCTCTCCGCCAGCCGAAACCTGCCAGGCCCAGGAGTACGTCGGCGCGCCGGTCGTCGGAATCGTTCCGGTCACGGTCAGGGCCTGGTTCGCGTCCAGGACCGTCGTGCTCACGGTCGGCTTCGCCGGGGCCGTCAGTTGTAGGTAGAACGGTACGCTCTCCGCCACAGTCGCGCTGCTCACGGTGAACCCACCGGAATAGCCGGCGGTCGTCGTCGTGTAGCCCGTGGGCAGCGGGGTGCTCTGATACGTGTACGCCCCGTTCGCGAGGGTGAACACGTGCGTCGTCGCCGTGCTCGTGATCGTCAGGCCCGCGACCGTCTCGTTCCAGGTCTTGCCGCTCGCCAGTCCGGTCTCCGTGAACGTCACGGAGTAGCCCGTCACGAACGAGAACGTGTACGCGAGACCGATCGACGCCCCCGATATCGAGAAAGAGTCGAGCAGGGGAGAGGCCGCGTACGCCGCGCTGCTGTAACCGTGGGCGGTGTACGACCCGCTGGGCAGGTAGAAGTCGAGACACGGGTCGCCGGAACACGTCGCCGTCGGGGTGGTAGTCTGGGTGTCGTTGAACGTCAGCACGGTCGTGCCCGAGTAGATGGCCGTCTCGAATTCGGTCGTCGTCGAGGAACTGGGCAGACCCGTCTCCGCGACGTCCGCGTTATAGACGGTCGTCGTGATCAGCGGAGCAAAGTCGCCCGCTTCGCTGTACGTCGCGCCGCTCGCGGCCGCGCCGATCTCCGCAGTACCGGTCTCGGAGGTCGTCCGGGCTTTGAGGGGCAGGTTCCCGTACGGGTTGGGGTTGTTGCCGTAGAGTGCCCACTCGTTGCCGCCCTGATAGCTCGTGCCGTCAATGCTGCCGCTCATGGTGTAGCCGTCGAGCGTCTGCGACTGGCCGAGGGGAGCGCACGTCGTCGTGCCGGGGTAGTAGCCCGAGGCGAGCGCGTTGTAGCCCGCTACGCAGGTCGCGTTCCACCAGTTGGTGTCCGTGGATCCCGCGTTGACCGACGCGTTGTCACCGGCGTTGGAAGCGAAGTAATTGTTGTAGACGCGATCGTAGGACTCCCCTATCGTCAACGAATCCGAGGCCGTGAACGGTTCAAGTCCCATGTAACTCGTCTGCGGGTCGGGAACGATCGTGTTCCCCCAGACGACGTTGCGGACGGGGTACAGCGTTCGTGCCACCACCACGCCGTTGACGGTGGGGTCACCGGTGGTTCCACCGCCGGTGATATCGATCCCCCGGTTCGAAACCTCGAAGGTGTTGTCGGCGATCAGGTCGTTGACGCCATTGTTGACCACGAAGCTGTAGATGGTCGTAGCCTCGCTGTTCCCGAACGCGTAGATGTCGGACGCGCCGATGACCGCGAGGTTTGCCGTGTTCAGCAGATAGTACTGGAAGCCGTCGACCGACGGGACGTCGAAGTTGCTGAACTCGTACAGCTGCCACGACGGATAGTCCATCGGGAACGACGGGGCGGGATTGAACTGCGTGACGGCCGTCGTGCTGTTGATGTAGGCCCCGATCCACTGCGTGAACAGATAGTCGTTCACGTTCGAGAACAGCCAGGAGACCGACCCCGGCTCCCCGATCACGACCCCATCGACGGTCCCCACATCGGGGGCCGGCGCCGAGATGATGTACGGACTCACCGAGGTACCCGCTCCGTTGGGCACGGTGTTCGACGGGGAGACTGACAGGTTCGCGAGATCGTTGTTGCTGAACGCCCAATCGGGCGTGTAGGCGCCGGTCGACCAGTTCGGTGTCAGGGTGATGCTCGGCGCGACGGGAGAGTTCCCCGTCACGTTGATCTGCTCGACGACCGGGTTGTATCCGCTCAGCAGGACCTCGATCGTGTACCAACCCGAGGGCAGGTACTCATCGGGACCGAGCAAGGTATGACTCGGATCACCGCCCGAACCCTGCCAGTACGACCACCAACCGAACGTGGGTGCGACTTGGAAGTACTCTTGGCTCGTCACGAGCTGCTCCGTGCCCGCGACGGGCGCCAGGTTGTCCTGTGCGATACCGACCCACGCGTTCGCGGGGGCGATGTTCGCGTAGCTGAACGGCGTCCCGCCCGTGTACGCGGGGTATGGGGACTGAGAGATGCCCGTGTACGGCTGGGGTGTCCCGGGGACGGTGCTGCCGGTCGCGTTCCAGAGGCCAATCAGGAGCGACGGTCCGGTAGTAATGTGTGCCACGGGCGTCGAAGGTCCGAGCTCGGGGTTCAGGCCAGGGGCCACTCCGGCAGCGCCTTGGGGAGCCCAATAGACGCTCTCGCCGGTGCTCGTTTCGCCGGTCTCCCCGCCAAAGTCGTACGCGGCGGGAGGGGCGACGTAGTCCCGGAGGGAATTGCTGCCGGTCCCGCAGCTCATCTGGCCGCTTGTCGCGCCGGTTCCTTCCTCGACCGTATTCGCTGTCGGACAATAGTCGACCGCGACCGAGCCGTTCTGGTAGTCGATGAAGTTCGTGGCCCCGTCATCCGAGCCGATCCCGTAGTCGAACTCGAAGTCGTTCGTGAGGCCGACCGGGTCGTAGGCAGTGCCGTTCGCCTGCATGAGGGCGGAACCGAGCTGACCGTTGGGACCCCATCGCGGAACCCCGTTGGGATTGCTCGGTCCTACGGAGTTGAAGAACACGACGTCGAACTCGCCGCAAACCCTTCCGCTGGGTATCGAGGTTGGGCAGATCTTTTGTCCTGCGGCATTCCACACCGTGTAGTTGAGGAACAGCTCGTTCACGGGCTCGGTCGTGCTGATCGTCCCGCACGACGGGACTCCGAGGCCCACGCCGGAGCCGGTGTCGAGGCGGCACGGCCCCTGAGTGTAGTTGAAGTAGAGCGCCACGGTGTATTCCTGCTGCGTAGCGCCGGCGGGCAGAGTGATCGTCCCGCTGCTCGGGCTCTGGTAGACTTCGTCGTCCTCGACGCTTCCGAAGCCTTCGATGGTCGCGGGACCGGATCCGTACCAGTCCGCCGCGGGGTTCGAGAAGTTCCAGATCTCCCCGCTGATCGTGAGCGAGTGGCTGGACTCGGTGTACTGGATGTAATTCTGCAGCCAGAACTCGTTCGGGCAGACGTTGCCGGTGAGCCCGACGTAGTCGCCCTGCGTGGGGCAACCGCCCGCGTCGTTGCAGCCGGAAGACGTGGAGCCGGTACACGGCTGGAGCACGGTGTTCCCCTGGAGGGAGACGTTCACCAGCACCGTGTTCAGCTGAGCGCCGTACTCGGCGGCCCCGTTGCCACTGCTCGTGTCGGTCAGGGTCGCCCGGGTTCCCGTCGGATCCGTCGTGTTCCAGAACCCGACGATACTCGAGGTATCGACCGTCGTGCCCTGGACCGTGCCCGTCGTGTTGCTGAGACCGTAGTACGCGACTCCCAACGGGGCGGGGGCGACGTTGTAGAGAGGAGTCACCACACCGCCGGTCTCCTTGGTGGGTTGACCCTCGTGGAGGTTCGGAGGGTGGTAACTCGCGAGACTTCCGCCGCTCGCCTCGAGCGTCTGTTCGGTCTGCTTAACCCGATTGGCGAGAACGGTGTTGATTGTGAGAACCTTGGCGCCGAGAGATGAGGACGTGGAAGAAGCAGAGGGCGGCGATGTCGAAGCGGCGGGCGGAGCGACGGTGGTCGGACTCGAAGGATTAGAGGTGACCGTGAGCGCCGGGGTCGGCGACGATACGATCGTCGCGCCCTGCGTCAGCGCCGTGAGCGCTGTGCCCACCATCACCAAAGCTGCCACTATCACGAAGACCCGCGTCCAGCTGCTCTTGGCTGCCCTCATCTGGAGTTTTCCCCCTGAGAAAATGCGAGGTGGCCCGCGGTTCGAAGTGGGAGACTTCGAAAAACCGGACCACTCGCTCACCCGGGCCCCCCCAAGCGGACAGCGTATAACTTACTTTGGCCGCGAACAATCGAAATCCGGAGTTGCGACGCTCGCAATCGATCGACATGCTGTCCAAGACTGCGTCTATCTCGCGCGACGACCGCTCGAATCCGCGCGAATCTTCGAACGCGAATCTGCGTCGAGAAGATCAGTTGTTCCGCGGCTGATCTGCTGCCTCGTCGCGGCGAACACGTCGGCGAAGACTGGTGACTCAGAGAGGAGGAAAGGGTTCAGTCCTCGCGCGCGGCTTCCCCGAGGGAGCGCGAGCGCGACCTACACCGGTGGGCGACCGTTGCACGTGTAGACGTCCAGCACGCCCGAGCCGCCGGTGATGTAGATGGCGCCGTTGACGATCGCCGGCGTCGTCGTGAGGTACGGTCCGAGCTGGAGGTTGAAGAGGCCGTAGTCGGCGTAGTTGCGGTCGGCGTCGACGTCGCCGCCGGCCCGCTCGACCACGATCATGCCCTGGACCGTGGCCGCGCTGACGACGGCCCCGGTCTGGACCTGCGTGAACCAGAGCTTCCCGTTGCTCGCGCGGAGCGCGTACGCCGTGCCCGCGTTGTTCCCGATGATGAGCAGCGGGACGCCGCCACCCGGTACCCCCGTGTTCGTGGTGTACGTGAGCGCGCCGGTGTCCTCGACGGGGGATCCCGTCGCGTACTTCCAGTTCAGCTTGCCGTTGAACGAGAGGCTGTAGACGTCGCCGTTCGCGGAGCCGAAGAGGATCGAGCCGTTGTAGACCGTCGCGGCCGCGTCGATCGCGCCGCTCGTCGCGTACGTCCACTCCTTCTTGCCGTTCTGCGCGTTGATCCCGAGCATATCGCCGTTCGACTCGCCGATCGCGAGGAGCTTGCCCGTGTCGGAGATCGCCGGCGAAGCGGTGACTTCGCTCGCAAGCACGTCCGTCCAGACGACGGCCCCCGTGCTCGGGTTGAGGAGCTCGAGGTCGCCGGTGGTCGACGCGATGTAGAGGCCGTGGGTCGCGATCTCGGGCGCGCTCAGATTCCCGCCGATATCGTCGGACCACACCGTCGCCCCTGTCGCGGTCGAGAGCGCGTAGATGCTCCCGTTCTGGGCGGTGACGTAGAGGAGTCCGAGCGTCGGATCGACCGCGTCCTGCTCGATCGGCGATCCGCCGGTGGGAGTCGCCGTCCAGTACGAGCCGCCGTTGTGGACGTCGAGCGCATAGACGTAGCCGGCCGTGTCGCCGAAGTAGACCACATCATTCGCGACCACGGGCGACGCGTTGATCGGGACGTCGGCGACGTAGTCCCACGCGAGGTGGATGAAGTTGCCCGTCCCGACCGCGATCTGGTCGTAGAACGTGAGGTCGTTCGGCTCGTTGCCCGTGTGGGTCGCGTTGTTGCCGACCGCGTCCCAGTCGTTCAGCACCTCGATGGACGTGGTCGCCATCTTGCCGGTGGACGCCCCCGTCGCCGTGATCGCGTTGAGGCCGAAGCTCGCGTTCTTCGGGATCGTGACCTTGATGTTGGCGAGGTACCCCGTCTTGCTCGCGCGCTCGGTCGCGAGCGTTTCGTTGACGAAGCGGATCGTCACGAGCTCACCGTGGCCGAACGCACCGCCGTTGATGGTCGTCGTCCCGCCGGGGGCGACGGTCGTGGGATTCGCCTT
>JASHUS010000151.1 GCA_030039865.1 Thermoplasmata archaeon | reverse complement strand
GTCCATCCGCGAGGATGGGCCGGACAGCAGAGCGCGGATCCGTCAGCATTGATTCGAGCGAGTTCACGTGGGTCGGCTCGCCGATCCCCACTCCGCAACTTCAGTCGTTTCCTCAGGAGTCAGGGAAATCGTCCCGGCGTACGCCCGGCCGGTTCGGTTCGCATCCCACCGGGAGCATACCGCTTTTCGTCCGACCGACTCCTCGAACTTCGGCCGGCCTGGCGGGGGCGGGGACATTTTCGACAGTGAAGCGTGACCGAGGGGGCCGTCTGAGAGTGATCAGGTCGCTCTAGCCGCGGGGTGCGAGGGCCAGGCTCGTCCGCGGAGTACGGTGAAGTCGCAAACACGCGAAGCTTGGGCCAGAGGGCTCAAACTCGATCCCGAGTGGCTCATGCTGTACGGTGGGGGCGTCGACCCCCGGAACGGCGACGTCGATCAGCCTGAGCTGCTCATGACGATCTTTCGATCATCGACCCGGATGGGGTCGTCACCAGCCCAGCCACAATATCGGTGGCAAATCTTGCAACCGATCGTCACCCAGTATCGCTGAACGTCGGTTGTCCCCTTCGAGGGATCGTTCGGATCGATCTGGTAGTACATCGCGCTCCGCTGAGCTTGGGTCTCGTGATCGCTCGACTCGTGACCGCACGACGGACACGTGTGGTAGTCGGGCCACTCCGAGAACAATCCGATCCGTCGATACGAGTTGGGGCCTTGCGTGTACTTCTGATTCGAAGGGCCGGCGGACGACATGCGGCGATCCTCGCGTTCCTCTCGTGGGACTCTCGGGGCATGGAGATGTCCGTCGCCCCCTATGGGCCTTTCGATTGCTGTTCTCGATGACTGGCGTGTCCCGATACCCGGGGAACTCTCCCACTCCGGTTCAGATCCTGCCGGCAGCATCGCCGACACCGCCGGAGGTCGATGCGCTGGTCGAGCGCCGATCGGCGTCCGGGGGCACCGAATCGCCACCTCCCCAGCGTGTCCGCGATGGAGCTCCGTGTTCGATTCCTCCCCCTCGGACGGCCGTGATGAAAGGTGATATTCCCGGGCCGGCGTGACCGCAAGGTGAACGCCCTCGACATCGAGCAGGTCCGTCGGGCCGTACCTCTCGCCAACGGTGAGGCGATTGAGCGAGTCTGGGGTCCGATGCCGCACTCATCGGGGCAGGACGCCTATCTGGTGGCCACAACGCAGCGGGTCGTCACACTCTCCCCGCCGGCCGGCTTCTCTCGGTCGGTCCGAGTGGTTAGTCAGTACAAGCTCGATGAGATTCGGTCGCTGGCCGTCGTGCAGAGCTCGGAGAGGACCGTCGTCAGCGTAAACGACGACTCGTTTACTATCGGAGAGGAACGTTCGGTCGACGACCTCGTCACCGAACACGCCCTGAGCGACGTGGCCGTGCGGGAGACGCTCTCCCACCTACGTCTCGCCTATCTAACCAATTTCGCGCCGTTGGTGTTCGGCGCGGGATCCCAACGGATTCGGGTCGCTCGTGAAGTGGCACGAGCCGCCCAGCTGCGTGCGGGCGAAACGCCGGTCTTCGTGAGCGAGGAGCTGACCCTAATCGATGGCCCGGCCGTGAAGCTCGGTCTGCTGATGGTGACCGACCAACGTTGCCTCTTCATCGAGACCGTCGAGCGGTCCCCGGACGGATCGGATGAGTTCTCGGAGCGGGACAATGGCGACTGGCGCGTGGCCCGAGCTGCCGATCTCGGAGATCTGGCCTCGGCGCGCATCGACGGTGCGCTGGTCCAGTACGACGACTTCGTCTACGTTCAATCCAACGAGACGGTCGATGGCTACTCGAGCCCTTTCACGGACAGCGATCGACTCGAGGAAATCATCGCGTTTCAGCAGAGGAAGTGGCGGCTCGCCTCGGAACGAACAGCCTCCGCAGCGTCCGCTACGCCCCCGCCCGCGCCACCCCCGGCCGCCGTCTCGGGGGCAAGTGGCGCGGCGGGTGGATTCTGCCCCTATTGCGGCGCGGCGACGCTCGGCGGCTACCGGTTCTGTCGATCCTGTGGAAAGAAGCTGGAGGCGTAGACCGGGAGGTTCCCCCGGCGACCGGGTCCGATTGCCCTGAAGTCCAGCGTATCGGGACCCCTGCAAAGCTCCGAACAGTGCCCGCTCTTCCCGCCCGGGGCCGGATTCTCACCGCTTCGGGTAGGCGCAATCGCTTCGGCCCACAAGCGTGTCGGTCGCGACTTCGGACGATGCCAGTCTCAGCGGGGCGAGACCGGCAACGTCGATGTTCGCCGCACTTGGAGTCCCGCAAAGCTCTGATCGGTGGGCATCAGTTCGATCGTGTTGATGTTCACCCGCGGCGGAAGCGACGCCACCCAACCCACCACGTCCGCGACATCGTCCGCCGTCAGTGGGTTCGCGCCGGCATAGACCGTCGCGGCGCGATCACGATCGCCGTGAAATCGAACCTCCGAGAACTCCGTGCCTCCAACCAGTCCGGGTTCGATGCAGGTCACCCGCACGCCGGTACCGTGCAGGTCGCTTCGCAGGTTCAAGCTGAACTGTCGCACGAATGCCTTCGTGGCCCCGTACACGTTGCCCCCCGCGTACGGGTAGGAAGCGGCGGTCGAACCGATGTTGATCACGAGACCGCCACCGCGGGCCACCATACCAGGGAGGATTGCCCGGGTGACGTACGCCACGCCCTTGCAGTTGGTGTCGATCATCCGCTCCCAATCGTCCGGGCGCGCGCGAGGGGCCGGTTCGAGGCCCAACGCCAGGCCGGCGTTGTTGATCAGCAAATCAACACTGGCGAATTCTGGTGGTAGACCGGCGACGGTGCGCTCGACGGCCTCCCACTCTCGGACATCGAGCGGCAGCGGCAACACTCGATCGCGTCCGAGCTCGTCGGCCAGTGCCTCGAGACGATCGCGACGGCGGGCAAGGGCGACCACACGGGTGCCTCCGCTGGCAAGACGCCGGACAAGGGTCGCGCCGAATCCGGCGCTCGCGCCAGTGACGAAAGCCACTGACGAAGCGGATGGTCCCGCCATTGCTGATGCTCCCCCGGCTAGGGCCGGCACCATCGCTTCAGTTGTCGGGCGGCTTCAATCTTCGGGCCAGCGTACATGGGGACGGGTGACCTCAGGATCGGGGGAAGGGGCATCGGTATCGCCCCCGTCAACTCCGAGGGATCCTACGCGAGACGCTCTTCGGTGGGGAGCGACCGCGGCGTGCGCCGCAACTCGTCGCGTCCGGACGACCCTACGGAGTTCCCGTCGGTCGGGCGGACGGACGCCCGGATTGCGAACGTTTTTCCCGCGGTCGCGGATTCCCTCCGCGGGCCGGGGGGATGGCAGCGAGTCGCATGCGCCGGACCCCGTCGTCCCGCATGGCTCTCGTCGCGTCACTCGCGATTGCCCTCGGGTTGCTGGCCAGCCCATTCGCGGTCGACGTCGCGTCCGCCCTCGGATCGATCGACCAAGGGAACACAGGGCCCCTGCCTTCCACACACGCATCGGTCCGGTCCGGCGACAGCGTACATCCCAGCGTCGATCCGACTCTCACCTATGTGAACCTCACCGCCCGGCTCGCTTCGGAGCTCGAGAACGAGACCTTTTCGGGGTCGACCGGC
>JASHUS010000150.1 GCA_030039865.1 Thermoplasmata archaeon | reverse complement strand
AGCTGTCGTACCTCCTCGAGAAGAAGGAGCTGATCGCGAAGTCCAGCGAACCGGCGGCGATCGCCCCGGTCCTCGACGAGCTGTTCCGGCTCGATCCGACGCGGACCGATATCGCGATCGAGCGCGGCAACCTCTACCTTGGCCTCGCCTACGACCGGCCCGAGGGCTCGGCGGACCGCGACCGGGATGCCCGCACGGCCCTCGTATCGTACGAGCGCGCGTCGATCGACCCCGAGGCCGTCGACGTCGCGCAGCTCGGTCTCGCGCGCGCTTCCCGGATCGTCGGCGACCACGACCGGGCAATCCGCGCGTACGAGGCGTTCCTCGCGCGCGAGCCGAACCACCGACGGCAGGACATCCTGAAGGAGCTCGGGCATGCGCTGCGGGAGGCGGGCCGGTACTCCGAAGCGTCGGAGGCGTACGGCCGCGCGATCGCGGGCGGGGTCGAGGACCCCGACCTGTTCTGGGGCGCGGTCGAGGTGCTGTCGCTGCTCAACCAGGACGCGCGGGCGCTCCAGCTGCTCGATCTCCTCCTCCGCAAGGAGCCCGGCAACGCGCTCTACCTACGCAAGCGGGGGCAGCTGCTCCTGCGCGCCGGCCGTCGGGCCGACGCGCTCGCGGCGCTCCAGCAGGCGATCGAGGCGTCGAAGGGCGACCCCCACGCCTCGTTCGAGGTCGCGGAGGCCCTCCGGGCCCAAGGGGCGTACGCCGACGCCCTGACGTACTACCGGCAGGGTCTCGCGCTCGATCCACCGAACCGGCACGGGCGCCTCGCCCTCGCCGAGACGCTGCAGCTCGCCGGCCAATACTCGGAGGTCCTGACGCTCGTCGACCCGCTCCTCACCGAGGAGCCGAACGATCTCGCCGCGTGGAAGGTGCGGGGCGACGCCCTGCGGGCGCTCGGCCGGCCCGGCGAGGTCCTCTACTCGCTGCGCGCGATCCTCTTGCTCGAGCCCGACAACGCCCCCGCCCTCCTCGAGATGTACCGTCTCCACAGCGAGGCGAAGGAGACGAAGGACGCGTACGAGACGCTCACCCGCCTGCTCGCCACCGGTGCCCCCGAGGCCCAGGACGCCGCGCTCCATCTCGAACGGGGCGATCTCGCCGCGAGCCTCGGGCTCACCGAGGAAGCGAACGGCTCGTACGAGCGGGCCGCCGAGATCGACCCGGCGTACAAGAGCGAGATCGCGATCCGACGGGCCCGGCTCCGGCTCACGGCCGGGCGCCCCGACCTCGCGCTCGAGGTCCTCGACGAAGGGCTGAAGGCCGCGCCCGCCGGGGCCCCTCCCAACGTCGGCGCGCTGCTCCTGCGCGCCGAGATCCTCGGCGCGCTCGAGCGGCCCGCGGAGGCCCGGGCGGCGTTCGAAGAGGTCCGCCAGCGCGAGCCGAAGTCGCCGGTCGCGCTCGCCGGCATCGCCCGCTCGATGCTCGAGGCCGGCCAGCACGCCGAGGCGGCGGAGTTCCTCGCGACCGCGATCCCCCAGGCGCCTCCCCAGGAGTCGCTCTTCCTCCTGCTCGCCGAGGCGGAGAGCGGCCTCGGACACCTGGACCGGGCGATCGAGGCGGTGCGCAAGGGCGTCGAGGTGCTGCCGCGGAGCGAGGCGCTCTGGGTCCGGGAGGGCGAGCTCGACATCGCCCGCCAGGCGTGGGCCGACGCGGCGACCGCCTTCGCCCATGCGCTCGCGATCGACCCGACCTCGATCGACATCCTGCTCAAAGCCGGGCTCGTCGCGGGCAAGCTGTCGCACCCGAACGAGGCGCTCGCGCTGTACGACCGCGCGGTCGAGGCCGACCCGAAGCACGTCGCGGCCTGGACGAGCCGCGGGCTCGCGCTCATCGCAACCGGTCGGCCGGCCGACGCGATCGGGAGCTTCGACCGGGCGCTGGCCCTCGACTCCGACTACGCCCCCGCGAAGGACGGGAAGAAGCTCGCCGTCCAGAAGACCCGCGACGCGGAGGTGCAGCGCTACGGGCGCGAGGCGCTCCTCCTCGAGGCCAGGCTCAGCCGGACGGTCGCGAAGAACGACCTCTTCGTCACGCTCCACGTGCCGTACGAGTTCCTCGATCCGGTGCTCGCGGCCATCAGCCGCACGGTCAAGGTGAACCTCGATCGGCTCGAAGCGGCGGAGGTTCGGGACCTCGAGAGCGCGTCGTACCACCTGATCACGTCGGCGCTCGAGCACCGCCCGCCCGGCATCGAGCGGCGGGGGTTCACGCTCGCGGACGTGGCGGTCCTCGCCCCGCCGACGTACACGCTCGACCAGATCGAGCGGCTCTTCAGCTACCTCAAGGCCGTGCTCGAGGCCGATCTGCGTGCGGAGAACCTCCAGCTCACGCCGGACGTCGAGGAGCTCGCCCGCCACGCGCTCGTCCTCCCGCCCGAGCAGCGCACGCTCTTCCAGATCGTCAAGACGCTGCGCGTCGGGATCTACAAGGCCCGGCTGATCAAGGCGGTCGAGGAGGCGGGCTCGGCGGTCCACGCCCCGCTCCCGTCGCTCGACCTCGGCGCCTACTCCCCCGAGTTCCGGGCGGCCGACGCCGCCGAGATCGAGGGAGAACGTCCCGCGAGCGCTCCGACGCCCGCGCCGGCGCCCGAGGCGTCGATCGCGGAGGACGTCGCGGTCCCACCCGCGCTCGCCGCGTCGCCGGGATGGGCTCCGGCCCCCATAGCCGCGGCCGCGCCCTCGCGCCCGGCCAGCGGTTCGGGGCCCGCCCGCTGCGTCGGATGCGGAGGGATCGCATCCGTCTACCACGCCTGCTCCGCTCCGCTCTGTCAGCACTGCGTGGGGCAGTTCCCGAACTGCCCGAAGTGCGGCCAGCCGATCTCGACCCTCTCTACGCGGGGGATCGGCACGGTCGTCGTCCAGTCTTCCCGGGGGAAACCGACGGGCCGAACCGGCTCGACGCTCGGGGGGCTCCGCAGCGTCTTCTCCCGATCGAAATCGGCCCCTCCGCCCAAGGCCGAACCCGCGCCCCGGCCCGGC
>JASHUS010000149.1 GCA_030039865.1 Thermoplasmata archaeon | reverse complement strand
CGCGACGTCCCCGCGGTGGATGTCGTTCTTGTCGATCCCGCGGACGTTGAAGCCGATGTTGTCGCCGGGGATCGCCTCGGTGACCTGCTCGTGGTGCATCTCGATCGACTTCACTTCCCCCGACTTGCCGCTGGGCAGGAAGATGATCTTGTCCCCGGACTTGATCTTGCCGGTCTCGACGCGCCCGACCGGCACCGTGCCGATACCGGTGATCGTGTAGACGTCCTGGACGGGCAGGCGGAGCGGCTTGTCCGTCGGCTTCTCGGGCACCTTGAGATTGTCGAGCGCCTGGAGGAGCGTCGGGCCCTTGTACCAGGGCATGTTCGGGCTCGCCTTGTTGATGTTGTCGTCCTTGAACGCCGAGATCGGGATGAAGACGACCTGCGTGTCGATCTTGAAGCCGACGTTCTTGAGCAGCTTCGTCAGCTCCTCCTTGACCTCGTTGTACTTCGCCTCGGAGTAGTTGACCTCCTGGCGGTCCATCTTGTTGATCGCGCAGATGAGCTGCGTGACGCCGAGCGTGCGCGACAGGAAGATGTGCTCGCGCGTCTGCTCCTGGACGCCCTCCGCCGCCGAGCAAACGAGCACGGCCGCGTCGGCCTGGCTCGTGCCCGTGATCATGTTCTTGACGAAGTCGCGGTGGCCGGGCGCGTCGATGATGGTGAAGTAGTACTTCTGCGTGTCAAACCGGCGGTGCGCGATGTCGATCGTGACGCCGCGCTCGCGCTCCTCCTTGAGGTCGTCCATGACCCAGGCGAACTCGAACGTCGCCTTGCCCTTCGACTCGGCCTCCTGACGGTACTTGTCGATCTCCTCCTGCCGGATGACTCCGGTATCGAGGAGAAGCCGGCCGACCGTCGTGGACTTGCCGTGGTCGACGTGGCCGATGAAGACGATGTTGAGGTGGGGCTTGTTTGCCATGGAACGAGTTGCTCCGGGCGCGGCCAAAAGGTACCCCTATTTAGGCGTTCGCACGAGAGTATCTCGAGGAAGCGCCGGGAGCGCGCGGCGAGGCCGCACGCTCCCGGGAGTACGCCCGAGGCGCGGCGCGTTCGCCCCGGAAGATCGAAACGGTTCGACTAATCGTCCGGCATCAGCGAGTGCTCGTTGCCGTCGGGGTCCCGGATCACCGCGTAGGTCCCCCACTCTTCCTTGGTCGGCTCGGTGGTGAACTCGACGCCGCGCGCCTTGAGCGCGGCGCACTCCGCCTCGAAGTCCTTGCCCGGCAGGCCCAGCAGAATACCCGAGTTACCGGGCTCGAGCTGCGTACGCGGATCGCCCTCCATCGGCTGACAGAGATGCATCTTTCCCGGCTGACCCTTCCGGCCGACGGTCACCCAGTGGTCCATTCGGTCGATCACGTCGAGACCCAGGCGCGTCGTGTACCAGTCGACCGCCTTCTCGCGGTCGGAGACGACCACGGCGACGCTGACAAAGCTCGGTCGAGGCGCAGATCCAGGAGTGCTCTTTCGGGCGGGCATCTTGTCCCTCGAACTTCGAGGAACCTCTCCGAGGTATCAACCCCGTCGGCGGGAGCCTGAAACGGTCCCTCGCCGCCCGCGTCAACGGAGGTGAACACCCCGCGTGAGCAAGGGTTAAATCGAATTACCGATATCGGAATACCGATATGTGGGCGCACGGCTGGGGGACACGGCATCGTCGCGGGCTGCGGGTCTGGGTATTGCACTGCCTCGATCAGGGCCCGATGAGCGGCGCGGAGGTCATTGCACAGATCGATCGGATGACGATGGGCTGGTGGAGGCCGTCACCGGGGTCGATCTATCCGCTGCTCGAGCAGCTCGAGCAGGAGAAGCTGATCCACAAGAACGCCGACGGGCGCTACGAGCTCAACGAGTCGGCCCGGGGGGGCCCCGACTGGATGCAGGGGATGTTCCCGTCGGGATCCGGACCCCGGAACCCGGACGACGCAATGCGCGAGATCGAGGCGTACGTGACGTACCTCGAGGACCTCGTGCGCACGGACCGGTCCAAGGTCCAAGCGGTCGGAGCCCGCATGCAGTCGGTCATCGATCGGCTTCAGGCGCTCGGCAAAGGGAGTTCCGGAGGGAGTCGCTAGCGCGTCCCGAGCGCGGGCTGGATGAGAGGTATCACAATGTCGAACGGGGAATGGGAAGGCCCTTGGGAGAATGGCGGTCGCATGTTCCGAGCAATCCGCCGCAGGATCGCCGCGAGCCTCGCGATCGTCGTGGGCGGCCTAGTCGGACTGCTGTACTATCTCTTCGTGTGGGCGGGTCGCTTCAACTGGTACCAGAACTTCGCGGTCGTGCTGTCGACGATCCTGATCATTCCGACGGTCCTCGTCGGCCTCTGGGTCTTCTGGGGTCTCGGCCTCGCTCGACGCGCCGCGTGGCTCCACCACGTCGACGCGTTCGACGACTGGTGAACCGGGCGCCGCAACGCATTTAGCGGCGGGGCCGGTCGGCGCCCCGTTCGGACTCGAACGAGGACGGATGGCCGAGTCCCCTGCGGTTCCGGTGAGCGCGAGCCGCGCGTCCGTCGTCCGTCTCATGGTGCCCTCGGATGCCAACTTCACGGGGAACGTCTTCGGCGGCGCGATCCTCGAAGAGGTCGACCGGGTCGCGTACATCTCCGCGACGCGCCA
>JASHUS010000148.1 GCA_030039865.1 Thermoplasmata archaeon | reverse complement strand
CTACGACATCCACATCCAGTTCGTGGGCACGTCGGACGGCGTCGAGGGCGACAGCGCATCGGTCTCGATCGCGACCGCTGTCATCAGCGCCCTCGAGGGCGTGCCGGTCGACCAGTCCGTCGCGATGACGGGCTCGCTCAGCGTTCGAGGTCAGGTGCTCCCCGTCGGCGGCGTGACGGCGAAGGTCGAGGCCGCGGCCGACTCGGGGATCAAGCGCGTCCTCGTGCCCGAGGACAACCTCGAGGACCTCGTCCTCGAGTCCCGGTACCGCGGCGTGGTCGAGGTCATCCCCGTCCGTACGCTCCGTGACGTGCTCAAGTACGCCCTCGTGGGCCAGGGCGCCCAGAAGGAGTCGCTGCTCGAGCGCCTCAGTGCGATGGTCCGCGCGACCAGTCGAACCCCGGAGGAGATCCCGGCCCCGACGGCGGCGAGCCCGCCGCCCGGTCGGCCGGCCGGATCGTGAGGGGCCAGTTCCGCATCCCCGCGCACATGCCCCCGTCGGGGCCGGCGCCGAGCGAGCCCGAGGACGATGCCGAACGGTTCGTGAACCGGCCGTGCTACGAGTTCAACAGCCGTCTCCTCGGTGCGTGGAACGACCGTCACTGCTCGCACTGCCGCTACTACCTCACCGCCCGGTGCCCGCACATCGACGAGTTCCTCGACGACGTCGACGATCTGTCGCCCGAGTGAGCTTCGAGCGTTCGTGCGCGGGCTACTCGTCGGCCGCTTCCAGCCGTTCCATCGGGGTCACCTGGAGGTCGTCCGGGCGATCCGGGCGGAACGGCCGGACGAAGCGTTGCTCCTCGGGATCGGCAGCGCGCAGGAATCGTACACACTCGAGAACCCGTTCACCTCGGGCGAGCGCTTTGAGATGATCTCCCGTGCGATCTCCGAGGCCAAGGTCGATCGGATCGAGATCGTTCCTCTCCCGGACATCCACCAGCACGCGCTCTGGGTCCGCTATCTGGAAGGTCTGCTCCCTCCGTTCGACCGGGTCTACACGAACAACCCGCTCACGGAGCTCCTTTTCGAACGGGCCGGTTACGACGTGGAGCGACCGCGGCTCGTTCGTCGCGTTCGGTACGAAGGCCGCCGAGTGCGAGCGCGGCTCGCGGGCGGCCAAAGATGGAAACCACTTGTCCCACCGGCGGTCGCCCAGTATCTCGCAACGATTGAGGCGCCGGCCCGTTTGCGCGTACTCGCCCGCGCCGCGCCCCGTCCTTCCGGGACTCGACGCAACTGACGTGATTCTTCCCCAGCTAGGCGCAGAAAAATCCGTCGAGGCAAAGATTAAGCCGCCGACGAATAACCATTAATTTCCCACCCTTTCGATGAGCGGTCCGCACCTCGGCGTACTGGTCGGTCAGCGCGGGGAGGGAGACCGATAGCATGCGGGGATCCGCGGCGGTCGTCATCGTCGGCATCGCCTTTTTGGTGGCCTTGCCCACGCTGCCCTTCATCGAGGCCCGGGCCGGCCCGTTATCGCTCTCTCCCGCGGCGACTCCCGGCACGGTGGATGCGATCAATGCCACACTCACGATTTCTCCGTCCAACTACACGCTGTCGCCATACTTGTGGGGGACCACGGTTTCCGCGCGATCACCGCTGCTGCCGAACGCGGATTCCATCCTCGCGGCGGCGTCGACTTCGACGATAGTCTGGCCCGGCGGTGCGGTCGGAGACGACTACGATCCCCTGCCGAATGCGACGGGGGTCGCCAACCTCGTCTACACGCCGGGCAGCGACGTGCCTGTGAAGGCAACGACCACGGAGGCCGAGTTCGTCTCCAAGTGCAACCTCATTGACTGCCACGCGATTTTCGAGTTGCCGGGCGAAATCGACGACTGGCGCACTGCGCTCAAGATCATCAATTACACCGAGGTCACGCTAGGTTTCCACCCGATCGCCTGGGAGATCGGCAACGAGCCCGAGCTCTGGAACGTGACGGGCTGCCCCTGGACACAGTGGGGCACTTGCACGGGCAGTACGAACCCCCCGGAGTACGCCGGCGAGGTCCACTCGTACATCACGAACATTACGAAGTACGAGCCCGAGCCCAACAGCTTCATCGGGATTGCGGCGACCGCCCACGACGACGGGAAGTACACCGATAGCGAGTGGATCCAGAACACGACGAAGATTGATGGGCCACTGATCACGGGGGTCGCCTTCCATGCGTACGCGGCCGCCGTGGAGCGGAATTACCAATATGGCGCGCTCGTCCCGCCCAACTTGACCCAATTCTACGGGGCGTTGAATACCGGCGAGGGCCTCCCGGATCGCGTTGCAAACGTCACGGCGGCCATTGATAGCAGCGATCCGACGCACTCGCTCGGAGTCTATGTCACTGAGATCGGTTCGGCGCTGTCCCACTTCCAGTACTCCAACTTCAGTTCGGAGTTCTCCGGTGGGCTCTCGCTCGGGGCCCAGATGATCCAAGCGATGGACCTGAATCTTACGAACGTCGACTTATTCGCCTCCGTGCTCAATACGTCGAACTCGTGGTTCTCCCTCACCGGCGTCGAGCGCCCGGACTACGAGATGTACAGCGACGTCCTATCGCACCTCGGACCGGTCGCGTATCGCGTGAATGTCACCGATCCGAGCTCCGGAAAGCCGTGGGGCAACGACTCGGTCTTCGCGATCGCGACGGTCGATCCGGCCGACCACGACCGTACCGACCTCCTCGTCATCAACTTGGATACTCACGACGTGCAGACGAGCACCCATCTTCCGGGCAAGCCGAAGAAGATGGATCTGGTCATCACCACTGGCGATCCGGTCACATTCACTCCGGAGCTTCCCGGGTATCAGTCGGGGAGTCCGCTGGAGGTCTGGCAGTGGAACGGCACCTTCCATAATGGGACCGTGAAGGACCCCCCCGCGAGCGAGCTCACGACCGTGTGGCCAAGCACGCCGGCTCCCGAAGCGACCGACCTCATCTCGGGCCTCCCGTCCGCCTTCACAGTCCCGACACAGAGCATCGCGCTGTTCGAATGGTATCCCCACGGAGCCGAACCGGTTGCGGTGAACGCCGACGGATCGGTCTACCTTACTAAGTCCCCTGGAGCACATTGGTTCTTGAACATCAGCGGGGGCCCGGTCGTCGCGAGCACTAACAAAACGGCGGTGACGGTCTACCTTCCGAGCGGCTCGTACGACGTAACGGCCCCGCCCGTGCTGTGGCCCACTCCTAACCACAACCTCGTCCCAGTCGAGCGGCTCGAACCATTCCCATCATCCCCCTTGACAGTAGGCACGAGCCCCCTGAGCTACGTGCTGGACTTCGCCCGGCAGTGGAAAGTAAGCTTAGAGACCGACCCGCTCGACGACGGCTCGATCGCACCCGATGTCGGTTGGGCGAATGTCTCCGAGCCCCTCGCCCTTTCGGCGATTGCCGCTCCAGGGTACGCGTTCGTCCGATGGACCGGCTTCATGCAGGGGAGCGGAACGGGCGCGGTCAACTCG
>JASHUS010000147.1 GCA_030039865.1 Thermoplasmata archaeon | reverse complement strand
CAGTCGGGCCGCCTCGTCCTCCTGCAGATGGAGGGCCACATGACCGAGCCCGAGCTCGCGCAGGCCCTCGACCTCGGCGTCCAGGGCTGCCGCGAGATCTACGAGAAGATGAAGCAGGCGCTGCGCGACCGCTACGCGGTCGGCCCCGCCGGAGCGTCGTCATGAGCGAGGAGATCGACGCCGAGATCCGGACGACGCACGTCCTCGACCTCGCGGCGTCGGGCAAGCGCCTCGACGGCCGCGGACCCGACGAGTACCGCCGGATCTCGATCGAGCCGGGCTTCGTGACGACCGCCGACGGCTCCGCCCTGGTGCGGCTCGGCGACACCGCGGTCGTCGCCGGCATCAAGCTCGAGCCGGGGAAGCCGTTCCCCGACACGCCGAACGCGGGCGTCCTGACGACGAACGCGGAGCTGATCCCGCTCTCGAGCCCGACGTTCGAGCCCGGCCCGCCCCAGCCCGGGGCGATCGAGGTCTCGCGCGTCGTCGACCGCGCGATCCGCGCCGCGGAGACGATCGACCTGACGCGTCTGTGCGTCACGCCCGGCGAGAAGACGTGGGTCTGCTACGTGGACATGCACGTCATCGACCACTCGGGGAACCTCATCGACGCCTCGCTGCTCGCGGCGGTGAGCGCGCTCGCGCACGCGACCGTGCCCGCGAAGCGCTTCGGGATCGCCGACGCGGACTACCCGCTCGACGTCCAGCACTTCCCGATCGAGTGCACGTTCGTGCGGCTCGGCGACGCGATCGTCGTCGACCCGACGTTCGACGAGGAGCGGAGCGCCCAGGGCCGCCTCACGGTCGCCACGGACGAGACGGGCCGGGTCGTCGCGATGCAGAAGGGGCTCGTCGGAGCGTTCTCGCCGGACGACGTCAAGGAGACGGTCCGGCGCGCGTTCCGCCACGGGGAAGAGCTCCGCGCGCTCGCCCGAGGGGGATCGCCGTGAGCAAGCGCACGAAGAAGGTCGGCTCGACCGGCTGGATGGGTCCCCGCTACGGGATCCGGATCCGCCGGCGGGTCATCGACATCGACGCCGCGCGCTCCCGCGCGTCGGCGTGCCCGCGCTGCTCGACCGTGACGCTCCACCGCGTCGCGAGCGGGGTCTTCGAGTGCCGCCGCTGCGGGACGCGCTTCGCGTCGAGCGCGTACGTCTTCCAGCCAGCGCCGCCGATCACGCGCGCCGAGCGCGAAGCGGCCGGGAAAAGTTAAGCCGCCGCCCCGGCTAGCATCGGCGCTATGTTTCGATGCATCCGGTGCGGGGAGGCGCTCCCGTCCGACGCCAACCTCTTCGGGGTCCGCTGCGACAACTGCGGCGGGAAGATCTTCACGAAGGAGCACCCCAACGTCAAGAAGACGCTGAAGGCGCGCTAGCGCGCTGCTCCTCGGGCGGCAGGAGGCTCTGGACCTCGACCCAGAGCCCGTCCGGGTCTGTGACGAACCCGATCCAGTAGCGTCCCGCCTCGAGCCACGGTTCGACGACCACCTTCGCGCCCTGCGACTGGAGCCGCGCGATCGTCTTGCGCGCGTCGGCCACGTCGAAGCCGATGTGGTCGAGACCCTCGCCCGGCGCGTAGGCCGTCGCGTACGGCGAGCCCGGCGGGTAGTAGTTCAGCTCGAGCTGGGCGCGCGAGACCGGGTCCGTCAAGTTCACCCACGTCCCCCCGTGGCTCATCTGGCCGCGCTTCCGCTCGACGAGCCCGAGGCCATCGACGTAGAACGCGAGCGACTTCTCGAGGTCCGTGACGCGGATCCCGACGTACTGGAGGGTCATCGCGCGCCCCAGCCCCGTGCGCGGTATAGCCCCTGCCGTCGACCGGCCCGGCACGAGCTAATGTCGCGCGCCGACATCCGGTGGAAGTGCGCGGCGCGACGGTCACGTTCCTCGGCGGCGTGAACGAGATCGGGGGCAACAAGATCCTGGTCGAGGACGGGCCGGACCGCGTCCTCTTCGACTTCGGGCCCTCGTTCGCCCCCAAGTGGGAGGACTACTACTACAACTTCCTGAAGCCGCGCACGACCAGCCCGGTGAAGGACCTCCTCGAGTTCGACCTGATCCCGCGGATCGGGGGTCTCTACTCGAAGGAGGCGCTCGCCGACTCCGATCTCCCGTATCGGGCGCCCGAGGTCCACGCGATCTTCATCACGCACGCGCACGCGGACCACGCGGGACACCTCGACCTGGTCGACCCCGAGATCCCGGTCTACGTCGGCGAGGGGACGAAGACGCTCCTCGACGCCATCGCGGGCTCGACCGCCATGAAGTACGGCGATCATGCCTGGCGGACCTTCCCGGATCGCGCCCCGGTGAAGGTCGGAGGGATCGAGGTCGTCCCCTTCCCGGTCGACCACTCCGTCCCGTTCGCCTACGGGTTCCTCATCCGGACGTCGTCCGGCACGCTCGCCTACACCGGCGACATCCGCCACCACGGTCCCCGGGCGGACGACACGCACGCCTTCCTCACGGCCGCGGCGGCCGAACGGCCCGCGGGCCTCCTCATCGAAGGCACGCGCGCGGGCCCGGACGCCCGTCGGAACCTCACCGAGCAGGGGGTCCGCTCGGAGGTCGATCGGCTGCTCGAGCACCACGCGGGGCTCGCCCTCGCGTGCACCTATCCGCGCGATGTCGACCGTCTCACCACGCTCGACGCGGCGGCCCGAGCGGTTGGACGACGTCTCGTCGTCTCGGCGCGGACGGCCTACCTGCTCGACGCGATCGCCCCCCGCTGGTCGCCCGGAACGCTCCCGCTCCCCGGGACGCCCGACGGGGTCCTCGTCTACAACCGGAAGAAGAAGATCTTCCGCGAGTACGAGAAGCCCTACCTCGAGGCGGCGCTGACCTCGGAGGATGTGCGTCAGCACGGCGCGCAGTACCTGCTCGCGCTCGACCCGTACCACTTCCCCGAGCTCATCGACCTGCGCCCGCCGCGCGGCACGCCGTTCATCCACTCCATGAGCGAGCCGTTCAGCGAGGACGACGTCGACGACCGCGTGATGCACAACTGGCTCGACCACTTCGGGCTCGAGTTCCACCAGATGCACGCGAGCGGCCACGCGTCGGCGACCGAGCTCTTCGAGATCGCCCACACGGTGAAGCCGTCGGTGGTCTATCCGATCCACACCGAGCATCCCGAGGCGTTTGAGAAGCTCGGGCCCGGCGTGCACCCGCCTCGGCTCGGGGTCGCGTACCCCGTGGCCCCGTAAGCGTCGCCGCCCGAGGGATTAAGCGCCGGCCGACCGTCGGCCGCCGGATGGCGCCGGACCGGCTCCCGACCGGCATCGCCTCGGTCGACCGGTTGCTGGGCGGGGGTCTCGAGACCAACTCGCTCACGGAGATCTACGGGGAGGGCGGGAGCGGGAAGACGCTCTTCTGCCTCCAGGTCGCGTACCGGGTCGCGCGCGAGAACCGGTGGGTC
>JASHUS010000146.1 GCA_030039865.1 Thermoplasmata archaeon | reverse complement strand
GACGGTCGCCCGATCGAGGTGGGTTCCGAGACCGTCGATCTGCACGCCGACGACATCATCGCGCTTCCGCCCGAGACCGCGCGCCTGCTCATCGACGCGAAGCTCGCGGAAGCGGTGGAGACCCGGGCTATCCCGCCGGCCACCTGAGGGCCGCGAGCCGCTCCGCGCTCGCGGGGGCGGCGAGCTCCAGCACGCGGAACTGCTCGAACCCGAAGAGAAGGTTCTTCGCGGCGAGACGGACCCGGACGCCCTCTTCGGCATCCCGGGCACCGGCGAGCGCCGCTTCGAGCTCGGACGGGAAGCCCCACGCGCCGAGCGCCTCGGCCTGACGCCCGTACGCGAGCTCGACCAGCCCCGCGCGACGCGCGGCGTAGCGAAGACGCGTGAAGTCCACGAACACCGAAAGGTCCGACGCCCCGGGCGAGCTCCAGAAGTCATTGACCGATCGGTGCCGACGCACGGCCGCCAACGTCCCTCGGGGATGCCCCGCGACGAGCTCGGACTCCTCCGCCCCGTAGTCCAGCGCGAGGAGGACTCCCGCCGCGAGGTGATCGCCGACGGACCGTACCCAGGACTCGGCCACGGGAGAGACCTCGACGATGACGTTCGGCTCGGCCGGCGCCGGGACCGGGGGATCCGGGACGGGGGGCGCGGTCGACGATTCGGCGGGTTCGACGCGACCGTCGCGCACCCGGACCCCGAGCTCCCGCCACGCGTCGCCCGTCCAGCGCAGCCGCCGGGCGGGCTCGGCATCGAGGAACTCGTTCGCGAGGACGATGCCCTCGAACGGACCGGTCGCGCCGATCGCCGGTTCGTCCACGACCGGTACTCCCCGGTCGGCGGCGACCGGGGTCAGTCGCTCTCGCGCCCGTCGCGCGAGCGAGGGGGATCGCTCGACGAGATGGTAGCTGACGCCCACCAGGCCCGAGGGGTCCTCGCCCAGGGCCGAAAGGAGCGACGCTCCCAGCGTGCCGTCCCCGGGCCCGACCTCGACGATCTCGAAGGGGCGGTCGGCCCCGAGAGCGCGGCGCACCGAGCGCACGTGGCGCGCGAGCGTACGGGCGAAGAGCGGGTGGACGCGCGCGGCGGTGTAGAAATCCCCGGCCGGGCCGAACGGGCTCTCGGGCCGGGCGTAGTAGCCCCCGGCGTCGTCGTAGAGGGCGATCTCCATGAAGCGGTCGAACGGTACGAACCCGTCGGCGTCGGCGCCCCGGGCGAGCGCGCGCCGCACCGCGTCGGCCCGCCGCTCCTCCTCCGGCCCCAGCGGCGGAACGGCCGCGTCCATCCGAGCGTCCGGGCGATCCGCTCAGCCGATGTAGCCGAGGTCCTCGCGCGGCGCGCTGCCCGGCGTCGGCGAGGGTTCGCTCGTCCGCTGCTCGGCCTCGTGGATCTTCTGCGCGATCCGGTCGATCTCCTTCGCCTTCGCTTCGAGCGCGGCGAGGTCGACCTTGATCTCGAGCACGCGCTGCAGGACCTTCAGGACCGCCTCGGCGCTGCGCGGATCGACGAAGTAGCCGCTCGTCTCGCCCATGAGGCACGCGCCCTCCATCCCGAAGAGCCGGCCGAGACCCAGGAAGAGCCCGCTCGCGCCGATGAGGCCGCCGCCGGGGTCGTTGCGGGAGAAGACCACGCCCGCCTTCGTGAGCATCTCGACGCGCGGGGCGTTCGTCGCGGCCCCGAGCACGCGCGGCGT
Source organism: Thermoplasmata archaeon (assembly GCA_030039865.1). Taxonomy (GTDB): domain Archaea; phylum Thermoplasmatota; class Thermoplasmata; order Lutacidiplasmatales; family UBA184; genus Lutacidiplasma. Next base: position 4,458 of record JASHUS010000146.1, on the reverse strand, counting down.
CTCGACCACGCGGCCCTGCGCGAAACCGGCGAGGGTGAAGACCTCGCGGACGCCGAGCTTCTGGCAGTAGTCGAGCACGCGCTCCGTGATCTCGTACTGGCCCTCGGGGCTGATCCCCTGGTAGTCGCCCCCGAGCACGAGGAGATCGTGCTTCCCGCCCGCCGGCGCCTTCCAGTAGGAGAGGTCGTTCGAGACGAGCCGGATCACGCCGTCCTCGCCGACGTAGACCTGGGGCGGGAAGAACTTCGAGTAGATCACCGCGAGCGGGCGCGTCGGCAATTGGTCGCGAAGGTAGTCGGCCGCGAGCTTGCCCACGTTCCCGACGCCGGGGAGCCCCTCCACGAGGATCGGGTCGTGCAGCTCTACCTTCTCCAGCGTCCGGATCACGACGTCGTCCATCGGGGCGGGTCCTCGACGCGCATCAGCGGAGGGCGGGCGATAAAGGTTCGGTGGCGCGCGGGTGCGGTGCTATCCCGCGGGCTCGGAGCGTTCCTCGACGTGCCAGCCATCTTCGCCGGTCTGGGCGCGCCAGATGTGGGTGAGGTCCGGATGGTTCGCGACCTTCTCGAGGTAGAGCGTGTGCTCGTACCGGCCCCCATTGGGCTCGGCGGTCAGCTCGAAGACGAGGTCGGCGAGATCCTGGAGGCCGAACGTCCCCCGGTCCCGGTGCGTCGAGTGCACCGCGATCAGCGCCTGGCCCCCGACCGTCTGGCAGCGGTGGCGGATCTGCCGGGCCACCGTCGCGACGTCCGCGGGCGTCAGCGCCTCGAAGAAGAAGTCGATCGAGTCGATCACGAGCCGGAACGGGCTGTCGATCGCCGCGAGGTCGCTCAGCATGCGGTTGGTGAGGCTGAACGTCGCGAGGTTGTTCGTGACGGGCGGTTCCGCGACGATCTGGTCAAGGGTGAGCCCGACCTCGCGCGCCCGCGCGACGTCGAGCCCGCGGATGAGGACGCGCTCGTAGTACTCGTCCGCGAGGTTGACGATCTTGACGTCGGTGGGATCCCAGCCGAAGTCGCGGAACGCCTTCTGCACCACCTCGGTCCGCTCGTATGTGGTGTAGAACAGCACCGGCACGATCCCGACGCCCGCGTGGGCGAACTGCTTCGCGAGGAGCGGGGCGCCGGTCCCCGAGTGGCCGGCGAGGATCGCGAGCCAACCGGGCGGGAGCGCGGTCCAGAGCGGGCGGTCAACCTCGGGGATGCCCAGGACGCGCTCGGGCTCGACCACGGTCAGCGACCCGCCCGCGCGACGTCGATCGTCTCGTCGACGACGAGGTTGAGCATCTGCTCGACGCCCGTCGCCTCCTCCTCGGTCGTCTCGAGGACGAGCGTGAGGACGGAGCGGCTCTTCAGATTGTTGAGCAGGATGTGGAAGAACTCGTTGAGGAGCTCGGGCGGGTTGTGGATCGCGAGAGAGTTCACGCTGTCGATCACGACGATCGAGCGCGGGTGTGGGAACTTCCGCAGGAGGAACTCGACGCGCAGCATGATCTCCTCGAGCGCCCGCGGGCTGTCGATGTAGGTCGCGTTCGCGAGCGGGTTCGAGTAGTTCATCATGATGTGGCTGATCGCGTCGACGAACGAGATCCGGTCGGGGGGCACGTCGAGCGCCTGGGCGAGGGACCAGACGAACGCGGCCGGGCTCGTCACCGCGACGTAGATCGTGTGGGCGTCCGTCTCGTTCCCGACGTCGCGCAGGGTCGCGTTCAGGACCGCGAAGTAGTGATCGGCGTACTCGCGCGGGTCGAGTTTCAGCGCGACGGCGCTGCCGCCGGGCAGGCTCCGCAGGCGCTCGCCGATGTCGACGGGCACCGGCTACTGACCTCCGGTCTCCCGTCCGCCCTTCAGGTGCGGGGCCATCAGGATCCCGATGGGGGTCAGCTCGATGACGTACTGCGCGCGCGAGTGCGACGTCCCGCGCATCTTCACGACCTGCAGCACCCGGACGATGTCGCCCAGGCGGCGGGTGTTCCACAGGAGGAGCACGCCGTCGACGATCGCCTCCTCGACGCCGTGGAGCGAATAACGGCCGGGCGTCGGGCCGATCTCCGAGACGAGCAGCGACGTGCAGCCGACCGCGCTCAGCTCCTGCCCCAGGCGGAGCATGAAGTCGCGGATCTGCTCGTCGCGGCGGATCCGGTAGCAGACCGACGTCAAGCTGTCGAGCACGAGCCGCCGGATCCCGAGCGAGCGCACGAGGTCGCGGATCGTCCGGATCACGATGTCGATCTCCTCGGCCGTCAGCTCCTCGTGCCCGAGCCCGAGCCGGTCGTACACGACGGGGAGATCGACGAAGACGAGCGAGCCCTGGTCGATGAGATCGGTCCGGAAGAACTCGAACGTCGATAGGTTCTGGATGAGCTTCTGCGAGGACTCCGTGACCGACACGAACAGCGAGCGCTCCCCGCGCTCCGCCCCGCGCACCAGGAACTCGAGACAGAGCGTCGTCTTGCCCGTCCCGACGCTGCCCGCGACGAGGACCATGTTCCCGCGCGGGATCCCGCCCCCGACGATGTTGTCCAGGCCCTCGATCCCGGTCGCGCAGCGCTCCAGGACCGTCGGCGACGACAGGAGCACCCGGGCGTCGGCCGCCGGTGGGACCGGGGTCGCCTCCCGAGGAGACTCCATCGGTAAAACGAGCCGCTACGCCCCTATGAGGGTTGTGGCGGAATCATCTCTTCGTCATCGGAGGCGTGCCCACCCGCCCCGGGCGGCGGGAGGCGACCGGGGTCGACCGTCCAGACCGTGCCCGCGTCGCCGTGCTCGGTCGCGATAAGGGCGCCGCGTGCCCTGAGCTCGGCCCCCGCGCGCCGCACCGACTCCCCGTCGGGGTCGACGCGGGACCGCAGCTCGCGGAGCGAGATGCGCATCGGTTCCCCCGCCCCGGAAGACCGTGCCCGAGATCGCAGGTAGTCGATCACCGGTTCCGGTCCCTGGAGGTCCGGTTCGGATCGCTCGGCCTCCTCCGATCCGTCGGCAGGCTCCGCGGCCGCGACGCCCGGGAACGGTGGGGCCTCCCGCACTGCGTCCGGTCGGATGGGCGGCGGGACCGGGGTCGGAGCGCCGGGGGGCACCTGCCTGCCTCCCGTTGCGTCCGGCGACGCACTATCGCGGAGAGGCTCGCGTCGCTCGGGCAGGCGGACCGTCCGGAGCCAGTGGACCGATTCCCCCTTGCCGATCAGCACCGCCGCCCGGCCCCGCGGCAGCGACAGGACCGATTCGATCGATACGCCGTGGGCGGCCCGCGCGAACTCTCGGGCCTCCTCGGGCGATCCGCGGAAGGCCACGAAGTCCGCGACGTTTGTCCACACGGCTTCGCCGACCGCCGCTGGGAGCGAGGCGATCGCCTGCGTAGCGAGGACCACGTGAACGTTCGCGGCGCGACCGAGGCGGAGCATCTCGGCCAGGCTCTCGTGCGCGAACCACTGGGCCTCGTCGAGGAAGAGGTAGATCTTCGCGGGCTCGGAGCGGGAGAGGATCTCCGACCAGACCAGCGCGAGGTACGTGGAGAGGAGGTAGCGAGCGGTGGATTCCCCGATCTCTCCCGCATCCCCCGAGATCACGACGACCTGGCCCGGTCGCACGAGGTCGGAGGCGGAGAGCTCGGGGCGCTCGGAGCAGAGCATCGGCTCGAGGACCGGGCTGCGAACGACCTCGTGCAGCAGGCGGCGGGCGCCCTCGGCGTCGTCGGGCCGCTCTCGAACGCGTCGGGCGAGCTCGGCGACGGCCGGGAGCGCCGCGTCCGGTATCGGACGGTGCAGTCGACCTCGCGTCGCGAGCAGCGCGTGCGCGTCGGCGAGCGTGCCCCCCGGCCACGAGGCGGCGGCTTCGAGCGCCCAGGTGAGCATCTCCTCGAGCCGCGGGCCCCAGTACGAGGAGTCCGCGTACCGCCCCGAGCGGACCCGCCGCAGCGAGTGGACGAGATCGTTGAGACGACGTTCCGACCGTACGGGCGACGCGGCTCGCATCGACGCCGCCCCACCGAGTGCGTTGAGTCGTCTCGGGAACCCGACAGGCGCGATCCGCAGCAATCGCGAGCGCGCCGAGGACGGCAGTTCCCGCACCAGCGCGTCGGCCGTTCCCCCGAGAGGGTCGAGGAGCACCAACCCCGAGTCGCGGCTCACGCGCCGCGCGAGGGCGAGCAGGAGGGAGCTCTTCCCCATCCCCGTTTCGCCGAGGATCGCAAGGTGCCGACCCTGGGCCCGCTCGATCGGAGGACCGATGATCGAGCCGGCGTCGGTCCGGCCCAGGACCATGAAGGGACACTCGGCGGATCCACCGGGTGGTCCGGCGAGCGCTGGCGACTCCGATCGCGGGAGTAGGAGCGACAGCTCGGACTCCGCGAGCCAGAACGCGCGACCGGGCGCCCGGGCCGGCCAACGGGCGGGTCGGAACCGGATCCCGTTCCCGTCCGCCGTTCGAGAGGCGCGCTCCAAGGCGATGGCCGAACCGCGGA
>JASHUS010000145.1 GCA_030039865.1 Thermoplasmata archaeon | reverse complement strand
TGGTCAGAGGGGGCCCGAAAACCTCCTCGTCGAAGTGGCGCATCTCCTCGGCCGTCATTATGAAATCCGGAGCGACACGGTGGTGGACCATCGCCTCCAACGGGTAGTCCCTAGTCTCGAACGGCCGGATCCGATAGATGGACGCGTCCACGCTCCCGGCAGGTCGATAGCACGCTTCAGGGTGCCGTCGCCGCCGGAAAGCGAACGTCGTTCGGTTTCAATGTCCTCGGACCCGTCGGCGTTCTCGATGTGGTTGTAAGAGGGGTTGCACTCAGCGAACCGTCAGGAATTTGATGGGAGTCCCGTCTATCCTCGCCGTCATGAAGGTACCGAGTCGCGGCCTCGGATGGCCGAGTTGGATCGGAGTGGTAGCCGAGGATCTGGACGCTCAGCGGCGGTTTTATCGAGACGTCCTAGGATTCGCCGAACTCGCTTCGGGCCCGGGGTGGGTGCATTTCGACTTCGGGAACGGGAACCTGTTCGAAGTCATCCAGCGACGGAACGTCCCGGAGTACGACGGCGTTCGCTGCCAAGTGGGCTACACGGTCGAGGACATCGAGGCGTCGCGGGCCAAACTGGTCGAGCGTGGCGTCCAGATCGTGTCAGAGATCAAGGGAGACGCCGAAACCGACGGCCGATGGTGCTACTTCCGCGACCCGGAAGGGAACGTCTTCGAGCTCAAGGAGCGTCGCCGACGCTAAGTCGGGTGCCGGGCTCTTGTCCCCCCACCGACTCCAAGGATCCGTGCACGTCGATCCTCGCGTCCGGCGGTGGTTGACCGGCTCCCGGTCCGACCCGAGCGTGCGTGCCCGTTACTTGACGGAAGTGGAGGGCCGGGGACCCAACGACTCCGTCGTGCGGCGGGCGGTGAGGCTCATTGGCCGCCAGGGGTGGGCAGCGTCGCTGCTCGAGCGTCAGCTGCCGGACGGCCAGTGGGCCAGCCCGGGAACGTCCGCCCTCGAGATCATGCGCCCGCGCTTCGCATCGACGCACTGGATCGCCATCGTGCTCGCGGATCTCGGAATGACCCGCTCGGATCGCCGCATTCAGAAGACCGCCGAGATCCTTCTCAAATGGCGAAGGGGCGTGCTGCGCGCGAAGGACGCTGAACAGTGCATCAATGGAAACGCGACGCGGACTCTGATCCGGTTCGGCTATCTGGACGATCCCGTCGTGCAAGCGTCGATCGACTGGATTTTGCGGTCCCAGAAGGCCGACGGCGGGTGGACCTGCTTTCACCGATCGCGTTCGGGGAGCCTCGACGGCTGGGAGTCGCTGGCCGCGTTGGCCGAGATCCCAGAGAGTTCCCGGAACGATTCCGTCCGTCGGGCTATCGAAGCGGGCGCGGAGTTCTACCTCAAGCGGAGTCTCTTCCGCGCCGGGCCCAAACCATACGCTCCTTGGTTCCGAATCCACTATCCGAATCACTTCTACTACGACACGCTGGTCGGGCTTCGGATCCTGACGCGGCTCGGATACGGGTCTGACGACCGGCTCGGGCCGGCGCTCAAGTGGCTCCGCTCGAAGCGAGCCAAGGACGGCACTTGGGCTCTTGACGGAGTCCATCCGGCGACCGACGTCGAGGACGGAGTCTACGTCTTTCGGCAGCCGGTCTTTCCGTTGATGCTCGAGTCCCTCCACTACCCCAGTCAGTGGGCGACCGTGGAGGCGCTCAGCGTGCTACGTCGGGTCGCCGCGTCGTAGATCGTCGAATCGGCGGCCGCTACGTCCCGAGGAACTTGACGAGCTCCGGGTTGACGATCTCCGGATGCGTCCAGATGATCGCGTGGGGCCCGTCCTTGACGACGACGAGGCGGGCCCCCTTGACCAGCTTGGCAGTCCTCGCCCCCGCAGCGGCGAACGGCACGATGCGGTCAGAGTCCCCATGCATGACCAGCGCGGGAACGTCGACGCGCGCGAGGTCCTGGCGGAAGTCCTCGCCCCACGTCGGGACACACGCGAGCGAGGCGATCGCGGAGGAGCCGGCGGCGACGTTCCAGCTCATTCGAAGCACTTCCTCGCTCACCCGCTTGCCCAGGTTCACGTCGGCGTTGTAGAAGTCACGGTAGAAGGCCGTGAAGAACGCGTACCGGTCTGCCGTGATCGCCTTCCCGATGCCGTCGAAGACGCCCCCGTCGACCCCCTCGGGATTGTCGGCGGCCTTCCGCAGGTAGGGCGGGACGGACGACAGGAAGATCGCGTGCGTGACGCCCTTGGAGCCGTACCTGCCGATGTACCGCGCGACTTCTCCGCCTCCCATGGAGAATCCGGCCAGTGCGAACTCCTTCAGCTTGAGATGGCCCAGCAGCTCGTGCAGGTCGGACGCGAACGTGTCGTAGTTGTACCCGCTCGCCGGCTGGCTCGAGCGGCCGAACCCGCGACGGTCGTAAGTGATCACCCGGTGGTTCGACTCCAGGAGCGACGGGACCTGACGTTCCCACGATGCACCGGTGAGGGGGTAACCGTGTATCAGGACAATCGGAGCGCCGCTGCCCCGGTCCTCGTAATACAGCTCGACACTTCCGGTGTTCTCCTTTCCGACCTGCACGTACGGCATGATTCTTCTCGGCCGCCGGCGTCAGGGCGCGCCCCTACATTAGGCCCGAGACGAGGGGCGCGCGCACCCTCAGGCCCTCCGGATAGCACGCATCGGTGGATGAAGGCGTGCCGAAGGTCGCCAGTCGGAGAGTGACCGGGCCGGCTCGCACGGAAACCAGTGCCATCCCGGCCGGCTCCACGACGGTCGCAACCACGGCTGACGATACCAGCCGGCTCAGCGAGCGTTGTCTTCGGCAACATCGCCGTTCTACCGAACTTCGGCGACGTGACTCAGGTCGCGATCGTGGCGACCGCAAATCCCAACTTCTCGAAAGCGCATGGAGGAGTAACGCAACGGGGGACACTCCGGACATGCCCCGATCGACAACCCTCCGGCAAGCCCTGGTTGCCAGCATCGCGGTCGCGGCGGTCCTCGGCACGACCCTCATCCTCGCCGCGACGCAGGCGCCCACGGGATCCTCCAGTGGTCACCAGAGCCCGGGCAACCTGCACTACGCGGTGACGGGGTCGATCGAAGACATCAACGTCAGCGGTACGCCCGTAGGGTTCTGGCCACAGTACGTGATCTACGACTCGCAGAACGGCATGCTGTACGTCGCTTCCGAGAACTCCCAGACGGTCTCGGTGGTGGACCCGAACCCCTTCCAGGTGACCCAAGTCATCCACACCGGCGCCGACGCGCGGGGATTGGCGCTCGATCCGGCCACCGGACTGCTCTTCGTGTCGAACGACTACGCGAGCAATCTCACGGTGATCAACACCACTTCGAACACCATCGTGAAGACACTCAACTACGCCCCGTACGGCTACATGGTCGGAGAGCAGCTCGACCCGGCCACGGGCCAGCTGCTTGTGCTCGCGAACAACCCGCCGGATTCCATCCTGTCGATTAATCCGGACACGTTCAACCTGACGCGAGTGTTGCCGATCGATCCGAACCCCGGCGGAGGCAACGGGCTCGCGATCGACCCCTCCTCCCACGTCATCTACTTCCCGTCCCGAGGGGATCTCGCGGTCACCGAGATCGGGGAGCTCAACGGGACGTCGTTCGCGAACGTCGTCGTGCCGGGTGACGAGGGACCCACCTCTACTTTCCTCGACCCGCTCAACGGTTACGTCTACGTCATGCTAGGCGGCTGGCTCCACGATTCGCCCGGGAATCAGCTCGTCGTCCTCGATCCGACGACGAATCAGTACGTCGGGGAACTGACCGTCGGTTCCTGGCCGGACGCCTATGCTTACAACGCGTCGACCCAACTCCTCTACGTCTCGTGCGCGGCCTCGGGGAACATCTCGATCATCGACGCCGCGACGAACCAGGTGGCGGGGTCGATCGACCTCGGGAGTGATACGCTGCCGGGGGTTATCGCAATCGACCCGGTCACGGGCGACCTTTACATCGGTGAGGACGGGACGGGAGCGCTGATCCAGGTCGCCCTAGTGGCCAGTTCCGTCGCATCGACAGCCTCGACGGTGAGCCACGGCAACCCCGACGGACTCATGGTCGCCTCCCGGTGGATTGAGGATCTTCCCTAGCGTGCAACTAACATTGCAACTACCTAGGACCAGGACCCGCGTACACCATCTCGAGATCGTTAGCTCAGTGGAAGACCACTCCGGGAATCCCCCGCATATCCGGGTCGCTTGTGTGCAGGTCCGCCCCGAACCGACGGGCGGTAGCGTATACGACGGCGTCCGCGAAGTGCAATT
>JASHUS010000144.1 GCA_030039865.1 Thermoplasmata archaeon | reverse complement strand
TTCCTCGAGTTCATTCCCTTCCTGCCGTACGGCGGTTCGACCCTGAGCGTCATCGGGCTGGCGATCTACAACGGATTGTGGTTCGGGGCCGCGATCCTCGCCTCGGCGTGGTTCCTCATCGCGATGGGTTTCACGATGGGGATGCTCGTCGTCTTCAAGATCCGTGAAACCCGGGAGCGTGCCCTGCGCTACCGTCTCGCGCTGATGATCGCGGTCTACGGCCTGGCGGCCATCTACATCCCCAGCCTCGCGTCCTCGACCCCGATCTCGACGTCCCCCGTCCTCGCGAATCTCCCGATCATCGGGTGGGGGTTCGGCCTCCGCGCGGGGGGCCCGTTCGAATCGACCGTGTTCGCGGCGATCCTGTTCATGTACGCGTTCGTCGGCGTCATGACGGTGCTCTTCGGACGGAAGGCGCTCTGCTCGGTGATGTGCGGCGCCGCGCTCCTCTATCAGGGCACCACGGTCAGCGAGATGCGCGGGTTCAACCAGACGTCGCGCGTCGGGAAGTACTTCCTCGGGAGCCAGCTCTCGACCGCCTACCTGGTCGCCTCGAGCCTCGCGCTGATCTCGCTCTTCGCGACGTCGCTTCTCGGCGTCCTCCACATGCTTCCGTCGATCACCCTCTCGAACGGGGAGGTCGATACGGCGGCGTTGCCGCTGCCGATCGAGCTCTACTTCGGCGGGCTCTGGTTCGCGATGTTCGTCTCGGTGCCGTACGTCGGGACTTACAACTGCGCGACGACCGGATTCTGCCACTGGGGGGCGCTCAGCATCCCGTTCGCCAAGGTCGGCCTGTTCCGCCTCAAGGTGAAGGACCGGAAGGTCTGCCAGGCGTGCACGACGTTCGACTGCGCGAAGGCGTGCCCGGTGGGCCTCGTCGACATGCCGCTCGCGTTCCGGACGAAGGGCGAGTACTCGAGCACCAAGTGCTGCGGTGTCGGCGATTGCGTGGGGGCGTGCCCCTACGGGAACATGTATCACCAGGACGTCCGCTTCTGGCTCCGCCGCCGGACGAACCGCGTGGCGGCCCGGCCCACGGGCGCGGAGCTGCCCATGGTACGGCCCTCGGTATCCCCGGCCGTCCGTGCCCCCGAGCCGGGCGTCGCCACCTCGAGCCCCCGGCTCTGAGGGGGCCAGGGGCCCTAGTGGCGGGGCGGTCGTCGCCTCGGCGGATGCGCCGCGAGATCGTCGCCGAGGGACCGCAAGGTCTGGTCCCAGTACGATCGGAAGGGGTCGAGCCAGATCTCGACGGCGTGCAGAGGTTCCCCCGTGAGTCGCATGCGATGCACGCGACCGTCGACGGCGCGGGAGACCAGGCCGGCGTCCTCGAGAATCCGAAGATGCTTCGAAACGGCCGGTAGGCTCATCCGGAACGGACGCGCGAGGTCCGTGACCTTGGCCGGACCGAGTGTCAGCTGGGTCAAGAGGCGCCGCCGGGTCGCGTCGGAGAGCGCGTGAAAGAGCCGGTCGAGCGACACGGGCGAGCTCCCGGGCGGCATGGCGGAACAATAGTAAACCAAATGGTTAAGTATATTCCGGCCGTGGGGCATGGGGGCCCCGGCCCCGGAGGAAACGAGCATGTGCCGTCCTGTGCATCACGAAGTGGAGTTCGACGCGACGCCGAACGCCGTCTACGAGGCGTACCTCGATAGCCGTCGCCACGCGCGCATGACGGGCCAGTCCGCCCGCATGAGCCGCAAGGTGGGAGGCGCCTTCACGGCCGGTGACGACTACATCACGGGGTACAACCTCGACCTCGTTCCCGATCGTCGCATCGTCCAGGCGTGGCGGGCGAGCGAATGGCCGGACGGCGCGTACTCGGTCCTTACCCTCCAGCTGAAGCCGAAGGGAAAGCGAACGCTCCTGATCGTCGACCACGTGGGGGTACCGGACGACTTCCGGGACGGCGTCGACCAGGGCTGGAGGGACTTCTACTGGGAACCGATGAAGCGGTACTTCCTGGCCGCGGAGAGCGGGACGGGGAGCCGCCCCCGCGGTAAGCCCCGACGGATGGACTGATCACTCCGAGGCCCGCACGGCCTCCGCGGGAGGCATTCGAGAGGCCCGGAGGGACGGCGCGGCGATCGCGACGAGGACGAGCAGGTAGGCGATCGTCGCGATCTCGACGATCGTCAGCCAGGGCGCCGTGAAGACCTGCACGCCGTTCGTCGCCGCCTCGGGGGTCATGGACAGATTGAAGATCACGAGGAGCCCGAGGGCCACCCCGACCGCGATCCCGAGCAGGGTGACGAACGAGTACTCGAGTACGAGGGCGCGGAGAACCATTGACTGCGTGAAACCCGTAGCCCGGAGCATCCCGATCTCCCGCCGGCGCTCGACGACCGCCCGGAGAGCGAAGATCCCCATCGCGGCGATCCCGACCGCGAGACCGAGCCCGACGAAGACCTCGAGGAGACCGATGAACGACTCGACCGTGCTGATCGACTGGGCGAGCAGCGCTCGGATGTCGTAGAGCACGAGCCCGTTCGCGAAGAACGCCTTCTTGACCTGTTGGGCCGCGTAGGTGGTGGAGACGCCGGTCGCGGCGGTGAGGAGGTAACCGCGCTCGGTCGAGTAGCCCAGCTTCGCGGCGGTCGCGGGATTGACCCAGACCCCCGGGATCGCGGACTGGCTCATGATCCCGATCACCGTGACCTCGACGGTCGGCCCGCCGAACGGTGACGAGAGCGTCAGCGTGCCGCCCGGGGCTACCGTCGGGTGCGAGGAACTGCCCAGGGAGAACGCGTTGGGGAGGGTCGAGTAGCTTTCGTCGACGATCGCGACCGAGGTGTTGGTCTCGAGCTGATCGTAGACGGACGCGGCGCTCCAGCCGTGCCACGTCGACTGGAACCCGTAGCCCGTGGTGGCGTAGAAGCTGGATTGCGCGGTCGCGTTCACCGGGGCGGCGAAGAGATTGTCCGTGTACGGATTCGCCGCGTAGCCCGAGACGTTGACGTTCACCGCCGGCCCGTAGACGACCGGCACGGCGTTCACGAAGAGCGGGGCGAGGGTCGCGTTCGCTTGGATCTGCTCCCAGAGGTCCGGCATCGGGAGCTTCGAGACGCCGTAGTACGTGTAGCCGCCGGACTCGTTGTGGACGGTGTCGTTGAGGCTCCCCTCGAGGGTCGAGCCGGCCGCTGCGGTGGCGACCATGGTAAAGACGACGAGCGCGAAGATCGCGAGACTCACTGCCGTCCGGGAGGGTTGGCGGGTCGGGTACTCGGTCCCGATCCGCACGACGGGGCTCGAGCGGACACGAGGCCCTCCGAGCGCCCGCAGGCCCCGGACGAGAAGGTCGGCATTCAGGAGGATGATCATCAGGGCCCCGCCGACGAGCAGGATCCCCTC